>PKYU01000162.1 GCA_003132765.1 Chitinophagaceae bacterium
TCAGGAATGGTAGCTACACCTACATCACCCATGCCCCCGGACCGGGCATCAGGTGAAATTCTCAGAAAGGGTACTGCAGTAGTAACTACATTAATCCGATTTGCACTGCTTTGTGCTTTAACGACAAACGCACTCCCAACCAGCATCATCAATGCCGTTAATCTCAAAGTTGCTTGTTTCATGAATAATTGTTTGCTTGGTTAGGTAGAGCTCAACCTTATAGGATTTCGTTTTTTTTGGATTTGTAAAAATAATTTTTATTTTGGGNNAATTCGCTGCATATGAAGTGGTTTATCATTAAAGAATCATTTTTATAAAGCATCTTCATAAACACCAAATTACGCTCCAATTTTTCTTAATTAGTCATGAACGAAATAATATTCTTTTTATTGCATTTTAATATGGATTCGTAAGCCTTGAAAAAAAGATGACCGTTTTTCAACATAAATCATAATATTAAATTGAATTCAGAGTTAATAGGAATGAATATGTGAATAGTTTGCAAAAGTAGGATGGTACTAAGCAAAATTGGATTTATTGTTAAATTTTTAATCAAATAAAGTAATTATATTCGCACTGATAAACTGTTACCCATTACACAATAAGAAAGAAAACCTTTCGTTAATAAATCTGCAAAACGAATGCACATGCAAAAATCAATATCTGCCGGAACCTTATGCCTTACTATCCTGGCTTCCTCATTAACATTCATGTCCTGCCACAAACCGAAGGACAAATCATCGGTAACCGGGTGGAATTATGATGATAAGAAGTATGGAAACTTTCATGTATTAAAGGCTCAGGAACAAAAGACTGGTCCGGGACTTGTTTTTATACAAGGAGGTACCTTTGTGATGGGATCCAAAGAAGAGGATGTAATGGGTGACTGGAACAATATTCCCCGCCGGGTAAGTATAAATTCATTTTATATTGATGAAACTGAAGTTGCCAATGTGCACTATCGCGAATATTTATATTGGCTTTCCAACACATTTGATAATGATACAGCCATCATGAGAATGGCATTACCGGATACCCTGGTTTGGAGAAGCGAGCTTGCCTATAATGAACCTTATGTATTTTATTATTTCCGTTATCCGGCTTATAATTATTATCCTGTTGTCGGAGTATCCTGGGAACAGGCGCATGATTTCTGCATCTGGAGAACCGACAGGGTAAATGAAAAAATATTAATTGATAACAATTACTTAAACGCTAAAGCCCCATTAGCTGCTATGAAGGGTGGCCAGGGTGATCAGACATTTAATACGGATACCTACCTTATGAATCCGGATCTGATCAATAATAAAACGGCCCCAAAGAAAGGTGGGCTTAAGGATGTGAGCGGTAGAACCAGGAAGGTAATTACTTTTGAAGATGGTATTTTATTACCAGGGTATCGTTTACCTACGGAAGCAGAATGGGAATATGCAGCTTACGGTATTATTGCAGAAAATCCACATCCCCGTACTAAAGAAAAAAGTAAAGGTGAAGAAGTTCTTTCTAACCAACAGGTATATACGTGGAGCAAAAATATAAATGGCCTTCGCGATAACCGTCACGGTAGCTGGCAAGGAAGTTTTTTAGCTAACTTCAAGAGAGGAAATGGTGATTTAATGGGTGTTGCCGGCGGATTAAATGACCGCGCAGCTATTCCGGGGCCTATAAAGTCTTTTTATCCAAACGGATACGGTTTATATAATATGGCCGGAAACGTTAGTGAGTGGGTGGCGGATGTGTATCGGCCGCTGACATCATTGGATGAAAATGATTTTAACCCGTATCGAGGTAATAAATTTACTGAATTTTATAAAGATGCCCAGGGGGATTTTGAAAGGGACACACTCGGTCATTTGAAAAAAATAGTAGTTCCTGACGCAGAGGCTCAATCCCGCCGTAATTACCACAAAGGAGACGTAATCAATTATCTGGATGGAGATTCAATTTCCAGCGTTACCTATGGTTATGGAATTACTTCTTTAATCAGCGATAAATCGCGGGTAATAAAAGGAGGAAGCTGGAATGATTTACCTTACTGGCTGTCACCCGGCTCAAGACGATTTATGGATCAGGATCAATCTAGCAGCACTGTAGGATTTCGCTGCGCTATGACAAGGCTTGGAAGTCCGGAAGGTAACGGCTTCAAATCAGGTAATATTTTTGGAGTGCGTAAACAAAATAAGAAGAAAAACATCTAATTTAATTTTTATAAATTGAACCTCTTATTGAAAAATAAGAGGTTTTTTTATTTTTTGGAAAAACAAGAAACTACCTGCTAAATTTGCCTCATGCATATTGAGGAAATATATAAAATATACCAACAATATCCCTCCGTTCAAACAGATACCAGGAAACTAAAAAAAGATGATTTATATTTTGCGTTGAAAGGACCCAATTTCAACGGTAATCTATTTGCAGCTAATGCTCTGGAGCAAGGAGCTTCTTGTGTAATTGTAGATGAAAAAATATCCCTTAAGAATGAACGAATTGTCCAGGTAAACAACTCTTTGAAATGGCTTCAGGAACTGGCCCATTTTCATAGAAAACAATTTAGTATTCCCTTTATTGCTATTACCGGTAGTAATGGGAAAACCACAACGAAGGAACTTCTGCATTCAGTGCTGAGTACAACATTTAAAACCTATACTACCGAAGGCAATCTAAACAACCATATTGGAATTCCATTAACAATCCTGAAAATTAAGCCTGATGCTGAAATGGCTGTAATTGAAATGGGCGCAAATCATCTTAAAGAAATAGCCGGATATTGCGTTTATTCTATGCCCACACATGGAATAATAACAAACTGCGGAAAGGCCCATTTGGAAGGTTTTGGCAGCGTAGAAAATATCAAAAAGGGTAAGGGTGAACTTTTCGATTACCTCAGGCAACATAACGGTACTGTCTTTGTAAATGCTGATGATTTAGCCGTGAAAGAATTAAGCAGGCAAATAGACAATGTTATTTATTATGGATTTTCAGGCAAAGATTTTCACGGAAAAATAATAAAAAGTGATCCCTTTGCTGAAGTTCTTGTGGAATGTGAGCCTCCTTTGAATATCAAAACGAATTTAACCGGGGCTTATAATTTTTCAAATATAATGGCCGCAGTTACTTTAGGAAAATTTTTTGGAGTAGGAAACAAAAATATTAAAAACGCTATTGAAAATTATAAACCTTCTAATAGCAGGTCTCAATTAATTGAAAAAGGAAGCAATTCAATCATACTGGATGCCTATAATGCAAATCCGGGTAGTATGAAAGCTGCAATCGAAAATTTTGCTGGGATGAAAGGCAACAAAAAAATTTTGCTGCTAGGTTCAATGATGGAACTTGGTGCTGATAGTAGCAAAGAGCATAGCGATATTATATCGCTTATAGATCAATACCAATGGGAAGCAGTAGTATTGGTCGGAAAGGAATTCAATAGAGTAAATCATAAATATATCAACTTTGAAGATGCTTCACGAGCCAAAACCTGGCTTGAAAAAAAGCATTTTGAAAATACTCAAATGCTCATAAAAGGATCAAGAAGTATGCAAATGGAAAAAGTATTGGAATAATGTACATTTGCAATCCTTTTTTGGAGACTTGTCCGAGTGGTTGAAGGAGCACGCCTGGAAAGTGTGTATACGGGAAACTGTATCAAGGGTTCGAATCCCTTAGTCTCCGCAGAAATCAGTTATTTACAGTAAGGTTAAAACAAGAAATCCAGTAAGATCAAGGGGTTCAAACTTTTACACTTTCTTACTTTACTAATATTTACTCCATTTTACTGCTATTTATCAGGAAAACATCGTTAATAAGAAATGGGCGGACCTTGTCTATTTCTGAATTATTATTATTTTCACAAAGACTACATTTTGTAGTTGGGAGTGTAAACTATCACCTAATCCTAATCTACTAATATTGGCATGAAAAACAGCAATATTAATTTGTTGCGCAACCGAATACTAGTTTTTGTTTGTAAAGCAGCAATTAGGTTCTTAATTTTGAAGTTGTATTTTTTTAGTTTAAACCTCCCTGGCCGCGGTAAAGTTGCAAAGGCTTATCTAACTCTAGTTTTAGGACCGTCATTAAAGGGTCATTAAATTTTTGAGGCACATCTATAAAAACTAATCCTGGGACAGGGCTCCAGGAAATTTTACCAACTATTTTCGGCCAAAGATGTTTCGCCGTTCCTACCACCTGAATATGCTTGATTGCATTTATCAATCTTTTTAGCATAACATTTCCTACAGTTTGACCTGGAAAAAAAAGATAAAGGGTCATTGAGTCTTTTGACAGAGTAGTTGGGCCGTAAAAATGCCCTTGTGGCAAACCGGGCAACGTTCCAAAAATTGCTTCGCCATTTTTTTTATTATAAGGAGGGTTTGTATCATCACCTTTAAAACAACATGCCATTATATTAATTGCTCAATTCCCCACGATTCCCTTAGTCTGTCTCCTATCGAAAGTTACCCTTTCCTGAGTTTCAGCATGCATGGGTGCTCCAATTTTTTCGAAGAGGATCTATATTTTAAAGGAGGAACACTAGCGAAGGCAAAAAATAAGAGCTCATGAAAAAGGGCTTTTATTATTTGAGAACAAATATTTTTCAAATCAAATTCAATTAATTTATATCACCTATCTACCATAGCGCTTTCCCCTGGTAATAATCAAGGATCTTTGCCCTGAGAACATAATCATATTTTGCTGTGATAAGATTAATATTAGCTTTATCCAGGTTATTCTTTGCTATTAGGTAATCCACTGAAGTGATTACACCAGCATTAAATTTTATTTCTGCTGAACGAAATGATTCGCCAAATGAGTTTACCTGGTCGGCTAAAATTTTATAAATGTTGGTAGTATTCGTAAGGTTTACATAGGCTCTTTCGATGGATTGTTGCAACAAGGTTTTGGCACTTTGTTCTACCAGTTCATTATTTTCCAGGTCAATCTTTGCCAGTTTAATCTTGCTTCTTACCTGTGAGGCGTTAAATATGGGAATACTTAATCCGAGATTAAATGTAGTGTATCGGTTATTATTCAACTGGCTGGCAAAAGGGATCTTTTGAATGTTGTAATTATCCTGTGAAGTAAATACTGGATATTGTGAACCATTAAAAACAACGTAGTTAGTTGTAGCCACATCTGTAGTATTAACATAGTTCGACTGTGTGGCAACACTTGAATAATTAGTATTGATATTACCACTAAAATAAAGTGAAGGATATAATTGTCCCTGAATGGAACGGATTGTTTTTTTGGCGCTTTCAGTCCGGAAGTGCACAGCTTTTATTTGCGCAAACTGTTCTAAAGCGGTGGCATATATTTTATCCGGAGCTTCATCGTAATTAACGTTGTAGGTTTCCACAGGAAGTTTTTCTACATCCATGCTTTTGTCATAAGGGATATTCAGCAACTGGGCAAGGTTCAGTTTAGCTGTTTCAAGGGCAGCCTGATTGTCTGCAATAGCAATCTCATCATTTCCCTGCTGTCCCTTCAGATCATAATATAGCGAAGGTTGTATACTGCCGGACTGGTTTAATGTTGCCAACCTGTCAACTTGTTTAGCTGTTACTTCGCCTTGTCTGCGGGAACTTTCAAGGACTTCTTCTGCACTCTGCACCTGAAGGTATGCAAGAATAATATTTATGGTAAGATTGTCTTTTGCCTGCTGCAATTCCATTTTTGAAGCTTCATATCCAAGTGCATTGCTTTTTATTAAATTATTAAGAGAAGACCCGTTGAACAATAAAATGTTGCTGGAGNNAAATGCATTTGTAAAAGGATTAATGCTCCGCCCCTGGTTGATACCATGATTGGCCGTTACATTTAAATTCGGCAACATTTGCAACCTGGATTGCTTCAAATTGATATCTGCCTTCTCCATTAACAAGTCAGATTGCCTTACATTCAGGTTATTGGCAATACCCATTTGTATTGCCTGTTGAAGGGTTAATGCATTTTGGGCCTTCATAAACAGGCAGCTTACAGACATTAATAAAGTAATAAAAAACGTTTTCATTTTCGTGTTATCTTAATAGTTATTTTATAAATTCTCAGCTTTCCTTTTCGATCCTGCCATCCAGCAAATGAATGATCCTGGATCCATAAGCTGCATTTTTTTCAGAATGGGTTACCTGAACGATTGTAACCCCTTCTTTATTCAGCTCTTTAAAGATATCCATGATTTCTTCCCCTTGTTTTGAATTCAGGTTACCTGTTGGTTCATCAGCAAGTATCAGTTTTGGGCTTACTATCAAGGCGCGGGCTATGCCAACCAATTGCTGCTGTCCCCCGGAAAGTTGATTAGGAAATAAATCCTTTTTACCTACAATCTGAAAACGGTCGAGCATATCTGCCACCATTCCTTTGCGTTCATTGCCTTTTATATTCTGATATATTAAGGGAGTCTCAATATTTTCATAAACCGTTAGTTCATCTATTAAATGGTAGGCCTGGAATACAAAGCCTATGTGACTTTTGTATATTTCGGACCGTTGTTTTTCTTTAAGGTTCAGTACGTTCTGATCCATAAAGAGGTACTCTCCTTCATTAGGTTCATCCAACATTCCCATCACATTCAAGAGAGTGGATTTTCCTGAACCCGAAGGCCCCATGATGGAAATAAATTCACTTTGTTTTACATTTAGATTGATATCTTTTAAAATAAAGGTCCGGTTACTTCCCGTGTTGAACCATTTGTAGATTTTCTTTAATTGAAGCATTATTT
>PKYU01000104.1 GCA_003132765.1 Chitinophagaceae bacterium
TAATTTCAAATGCATCTACAGCCTTTCATAAATATTCCCTGCAATGGTCTCCAACAACCATATCCATATACGTGGATGATGTTTCTTATTTCACTTTTGCCAATTCCGGCGGAACGCCTTTCAACCTGGATTTCTTTTTTATTGTCAATATAGCCATGGGAGGTACTTTCGGCGGAGCCTTAGATCCCGGGTTCACCAAAGATTCCATGATGGTGGATTACACAAAGGTTTATCATTAAAAATCACTGTTCTTTGCCTAAAATACCCAAAAATTGCTCAAACAGAGTGTTGACCTATATTCACCTCTCCTTTGGAGAGGTGATAGGGGGTGAGGTTGGCTAAGAAGGGTTGCCAACCTTCAGGAAGAATCTTAAAACAGGTATTTTCTATTAAAAATGGTTGGCAACCCTAACTAAAAGAAAGCTTGCCATATCTTTATATTATATCCGTATAAATTTTTACTTACCAAACAGAGCAAGATGAAGGAATTATCCCCGGACGAAAAAATAATCGCAGAGAAAGCCAGGGAAAAATTTACAGAAATATTTGTGGGAAATCCTTTGTTGGTAAAGTCTCCCGGGAGGATAAACATTATAGGGGAGCATACAGACTATAATGATGGATTTGTGCTTCCGGCAGCAATTGATAAAGCCTCATACCTCGCTATTGCATTGCGTGATGATGATGAAATTCATTTGGTAGCTGCTGATCTTAATGAAACATTTTCTGTTTCAATAAAAGATATGAAACCCGTTGGCGATATCAGCTGGCNNAGCTGTGGCGCAGTTTCAGCAAAAGGGAATTGCTTTAAAAGGATTCAATGCTTTGCTCACTTCCGATGTTCCGGTGGGCGCAGGCCTTTCGTCATCTGCTGCCGTGGAATGCGCTACTGCCTTTGCTTTGAATGAATTATTGGATGCCGGTTTGGAAAGGATTGCAATGGTGAAAATGGCACAGAAAGCCGAACATGAATATACAGGCGTTATGTGCGGCATCATGGATCAGTTTGCATCCATGATGGGTAAAAAGGATCATGTAATAAAATTGGATTGCCGTTCACTGGAGTATGAATATGTACCTTTTAAAATGGAGGGGATAAAAATATTATTGCTCGATACCAATGTCAAGCATTCACTGGCATCTTCTGAATACAATACACGGCGGAAAGAATGTAACCAGGCAGTAACATGGGTAAAAGAAAAGATACAAAATATTAATTCATTACGTGATGTGGATGAAGCCATGCTTACAAAATATGTTCTGCCAAAAGATGAATTAATTTATAAGCGGAGCCTTTTTATTGTGGAAGAAATTGAACGCCTGCAGAAAGCTTGCATAGATCTGGAAAATGGCGACCTTAAGGCCTTGGGCAAAAAAATGTTTGATACGCATGACGGATTAAGCAGCATGTATGCTGTAAGCTGCGAGGAACTTGATTTCCTTGTTGATTTTGTGAGAAAAGATGATGACGTTATTGGTGCAAGAATGATGGGAGGCGGCTTTGGAGGCTGCACTATAAACCTGGTGAAGGAAGATGCTTTTCCTGCGTTGATAGAAAATATTTCAGAAGTCTATCTTAATAAAACAGGCCGGACGCTTACTTCGTACATCGTTTCAATTGAAGAAGGTACATCGGTGGTTATTTGAAATGATTAAGTTATCCAAAGCTGGCGCAAGTATCCTGGCCTGTGCCTGTCCGTTAGCAAAATGTTTTGGCTATGTCAAATAATACCCAGGAAAAATATTATGAGTTATCTTATTACACCCTTTCCCTCGGAGATGCGGCATTCATTCATCAATACTTCGTTGACGCATATACCGCGCAAAATGCTTCAGTGGGTACCAGGGCAATTGCATTAACCTTTGCCCTTGCAGGGTTATACCTGTATATCGAAAAAGGATATATGGCCGCGAGGTTCAGCTATTCCATGTAAAAATGAGCCAACGCAAGCGGGTTTGGCCTAAAATTTATATCCCGGATGAAAGGGGATCAATTACTATAACGGAAGTCCTGAACGAAGCTCCCGGCCCCCAAAGAGAGGATGCAATTCGGGAATGGTGTAAGTCTGTCTGGCGAGCTTATAAAGAATCAAGAGAGGTAATTGTTGATTTGGTGGATTCCTATAAATAGAAATAAAAAAAACCTTCAAATTATGAAGAAGGTGGTAAAGCTCTTATGCTTAACAAATTCTCCAGGCAGCTACTTTGCTGATATGGTGAGCCCTTTCCTTTAAATACATTTACTCCAAATCATTTTGTTCAGAAGATCCTGGGCTGTCAATTATAACTTCCTTTTCCAGTTGTCCTTTCCATAAAAATCCAACAATCCTTTTTCGCTCCCCGATAATTAAAAAAGCAAGCATAATTTTTATTGAAGAAAGCCAAATGTAATTCAATGTAGAATGGGCTATATCATGTGCTTCATACTCCAATTGATAATAGGCGATTATATTTCTTATGAGATTCGGTATTTCATTTAGTAAAATAATACCCTCGATAACTATCAACGCTATGGTCAGGACCCATGAAGCTGAGATATTAAATGAAAAGATTTCCTGATCAAATCCCTTTGACAAGGCGCAGCTTGTCAACTATATAATTTGTTTTGAACAATAGCAGGTAGATAACGAAACTATAAAATATAATACTTGCTGAGATTAAAATAAAAACCAAAATGTCTCCATTTGTATTTTGGTTTTCGATAAAAGAATTTGGTTTGGTCCAAAATGTAATTGATGAAAACAATTGCGGAATATTATATAAAATTTCCCGCAAGAAGAAAAGTCAGAAGATTTTCAGAATTATATTAAATAAATTTCTGGGTGTCATAATTTGGTGGTTCTGTTTTAATTTGGGCAGTATATCTAAATATATAGAACTCCCTCCAAATACCCAATTCGCTTTGGGTTCGTCCAACTCACTTTATAAGAAAACCGACTTTAAGAAAGACGGTTTATCATGACTAAACATTTTATAGCTAAAGAGAATGATTATTGTACTACCCGGCTGACCGAGTCGCTGTAAAAAACCTGGTTTTTGGCCCCCTGCTATTCTTAGTAACTTCCAACTCTAAAGAAATTGCTGTTTTGAGGCTTATAACTCAGGACTTTTTTTTGCA
>PKYU01000521.1 GCA_003132765.1 Chitinophagaceae bacterium
TTCTGAACTGATGCGCTTGCATAATTCAGCGCCCCATTCCACATGGTTGCACATATAATCTTTATGGTCTATTTTGCTGTTTAGAAGTTCCATTACCATAGTAACACCGTTCTTTTCTGCAAAAGGTAAAATCTTTTCCAGGGCATCTTTACAATTCTTCATACCAGTGTCATCATCCATACCCTCACGTTTACCGCTAAAGCAAATCAGGTTTTTATAACCAGNNAATTACCTCTAAATATTCTTTAATAAGTTGCTCATGGTAGATTGGATTATCCAAACCATTATAAAGATTATTATCACCGGCAGTATAGCACATGGAACTGTAAATGCCATGTTGCTGAAGGGTTGGCCAGTCTTTAGGTCCAACCAGGTCAATGGCGTTGAACCCAATATCCTTAACTGCTTTACACAATTCGTCCAGGGTAAGATACCGGAAGGTCCACCTTGAAACGGAATGGTTGATATTTCCTTTCAATGTATCATTTTTTAGGCTTGTGTCAGGGCTAAAGGAAATTAGCAGGGAACTGCCGGCGACGATAGCTGCTGAACCGGTTACTATATTTTTAATAGCGCTTCTTCTTGTATTCATGTCTGGGTATGCTATTTTATAATAATGGTTGGGTTTCAATAATATTTTCTGTGGCAGGGGATATTTTTTTGTTTCTTCCCTTCATGTAAAAAAACAAAATGGTAAACGCAACAATTAAACACAATGGAATAATAAGAGTTGCATTAATGATTTCAGGGCCGGCAGCTTTCTTTGCTTCGTCTAATGCAGTGGCCATTTGNNAATTTTTGGGCGATCAACTGATCATAGTGGCCCCCCATAAAAATCATGTATACCGAAACGGCAAACATACCTGCACCTCCCATAAAATTCAACCCAACTGCACCGGTTTTTGGAAGGTTTTCTGCAACAAAACCAAGCATAGTGGGCCAGAAATAACATACGCCTGCACCAAATACCAAAGCGCCCACAAAAAGCATATTGCCCGTGGTATGACTCAAAAGATATAAACCTGCCGCAGCAAATATTGCACCCAGCAGCAGCACCCCCTGCGGAGAAAATTTATGGACCACCGGACCCGCAAAACCCCTGCCCACAACCATTACGCCTGTTTCTATTGTGAGAAGCAGAATGGCATTGTCTGTTACATTTTTTAATAAAACATCGATCCACTGCCCTGTAAATAATTCTGTAATAGCGGTGCCAAACATAAGTATGATCATAACAATGAACAACGGGTTCAACAAGGATTTATACATCTCAACTGAAGAAACCCCTTTCGAAACTCTTTCTGTAACCGGGAATTTCAGCTTGCTGAATAGATAACCGTAAAAAAGAGTGGGTATCAGCATCATGGCTACCTGTACCTGCCACCCCAGGTTCACTTTGTCAAATAAATAAACGAGTAGGGTGCCAATCACAATCCCTCCTGGAAACCATAAATGAAAATAGTTAAGTCTTGTGGTTTTGTTATCAGGATATAAAGTAGCCACCAAAGGGTTACAGGCAGCTTCCACCGTACCATTGGCTATACCTATACATAAGGTTGAAATAAAAAGGCTCCAGTACCCTCCGGCAAAAATTGTTAATAATATTCCGGCAAGATGGAAGGTGAATGCCGCGAGCAGCAGCTTTTTCATTCCAATAATGTCAACAACTATTCCTCCTATAACAATCGCAAGGGGAAATCCCCAGAATGCAGTTGCAGCAATGCTTCCCAGTTGACCTGCATTGAGATTGAATTCGGTTCCCAGCCGGGCAAGTATTCCGGCACGTATGCCGAAGGAAAGTGAGGTGACGAGCAGGGCCATACAACCGGCCGCGAATAATTTGTTGCGTTGAATAGATGACATAATAGATGGAGTTAAAAAAACAATCGATAAATAAAAGTAATTTTTTATTTTTAATTATTGGAGTATAAATATAATTATCAGGGATTTTTGAGAAATTAAATTTCATTTTTGATTACTTTGTATTCTTTTTATCCAAAATATTCGTAATATTTTTAAATTTTTTTAAACGATTGTATATGAATAGAAAATTAAGAATGGGTATGGTTGGCGGCGGCAAAGATGCTTTTATAGGCGCCATTCACCGGGTAGCTGCCAATATTGATGGATTAATTGAATTTTGTTGCGGTGCACTCAGCATTAACCCTGAAATTGCCAAAGCTTCCGGTAAGGAATTGTTTCTTCCTGAAGACAGAACTTATCTTACTTATGAAGAGATGATCAATAAAGAAAGTAAGATGCCGGCAAACAAGAGGATAGACTTTATCACCATCGTTACTCCCAATTTTGCTCATTTTGCCCCGGCTATGATGGCCCTGGACAATGGCTTCAATGTTGTAATAGAAAAGCCAATGACTTTTACATTGGAAGAAGCCAAACAATTAAAAAAGAAAGTGGCAGAAACAGGATTGACATTATGCCTCACACATACTTATTCAGGCTACCCTATGGTAAAGCAGGCAAGAGCTATGATAAAAGAAGGAGCCTTGGGTAAAATCAGGAAAATATATGTTGAATATGCGCAGGGTTAGCTCAGCAAATTATCTGAACGGGAAGGAAATCCGCAGGCAGCCTGGAGAACTGATCCAAAAAAGTCAGGCAAGGCAGGAGCAATGGGCGATATAGGTACACATGCCGCTCATCTTGCAGAATATATTTCCGGATTAAAGATTACAAAAATTTGTGCAGACTTAAATATAGTAGTTGAGGGAAGGCATTTGGATGATGATGGAGGTGTATTATTAAAATTCGAAAATAATGCTTCAGGCGTTTTGGTAGCAACCCAGGTTGCAGCCGGCGAGGAAAATAATCTGAAGATTAAAATCTATGGAGAAAAGGGTGGTTTGGAATGGATGCAACATGAACCCAATACATTAATTGTAAGATGGCTGGATAAACCAACTGAAATTTTGAGAGCCGGATCCAATTATACCAATGCTTTGAGCAGCTTCGCTACAAAAAATTGCAGAACTCCCGGTGGTCATCCTGAAGGCTACCTGGAAGCCTTTGGAAATATCTATCACAATTTTGCCCAAACCCTTCTGGCAAAGATTGAGGGAAAAGAGCCCACCAAAGAGATGCTTGATTTTCCCGACGCTGAGGATGGAGTTCGTGGTATGGCATTTATTGAAAATGTGGTTGCTTCGGGTCAGTCAAAAGAGAAATGGACGGAATATAAAATATGATTATTAACAATCCTTGTTCCACATTTCTTGGGTGTGACAGGAACAAGGACAAATAAA
>PKYU01000075.1 GCA_003132765.1 Chitinophagaceae bacterium
TGAATGATATTAAAATGTACTATGCTATCTTTAATAAAGATGGGAAAGAACCGGTTATTCTGCTGCATGGCGGATTTGGTAGTTCGGATGACTGGGGTTTTGAAGTACCTCTTTTATCCAAAACACACAAAGTAATCGTTGTTGACAGCCGGGGCCGGGGTCGAAGTACCATGTCGGACCAGCCACTTAGCTACAACTTAATGGCATCAGATATACTAAAACTTATGGATAACCTGAAAATTAAGAAGGCATCAATAGTTGGCTGGAGCGATGGAGGTATTATAGGACTCATTATGGCTATTCAACATCCTGAACGAGTTAATAAACTTTTTACCTTCGGCGCGAATTATAATCTTTCAGGTTATAAGACCGAACCGTTTGATTCTGCGTTGGCAGCCCGTTATATGGCAAGGGTGCAGGCAAACTATCGTAAGCTTTCACCCACGCCTGATAACTTTTCAAGATTGAGCGAAGCTCTGGACAAAATGGATAGCACTGAACCGGACTTAAAACCTGCCCAAATTAAAACGATTAAAGCACCAACAATAATTGCATGCGGCCAATATGAACAGTTTATAAAACGAGAACATTTTGAGAATCTTGCACATCTAATCCCAAATGCGAAACTCGTGATTCTATCCAATGTAAGCCATGGCGGTCCTTGGCAAGACCCAGGTCAATTTCACGAGGCTGTGATGAACTTACTTGATTTTAATTAATGAAGTATCTGGGGAATTTATGATGGTCAGTTTTCTATGAATACTGCAATGTACACATAATTGCACCCTTTACCCCATATATACCTATTGATAAATTATTCCAGTCAATCCAATTTAAACCTTATGTCGAGACGGAAGGGAAACCAGTCATAAACAAGCCCGTACAATTTATTAAGTGGTTTCAAACCAAAAAAGATTAAAGATGATTTTAAGGTATCCCTACGTCCAAGTACACCGAAAAATAGTAATATAGTTCTTTAATTTTGCGGTTGGCTCTTGGTGATGAGTTCCCAGTTGTTTGGCAATAGTTCTGCAATTTTATTTATGGGATAATTATTGATGCGTTGCAAAACATCCCTAAGCCAGATGAAGGGATTGATGCCGTGCAGTTTGCAGGTGCCCATCAGAGAGTAGAGCATGGCGCTGAGTTTGACTGTTACCTGGCGGATTCAGTACGCAATCCTTTGCGTAATGGCTGAGCCGTTCCCAGCGTCCGATTAGCTTCCAGTTCCTGGAGTCTATCATATTCCACTACCTTTATTCTACTGCCGTTTGGCCTTTGGCTTTAACACTCTTTTTCACTTCGAAAAAGTTTTTTTGGTCAAACTAAGGAAGATTTCATTGCTACAATAATCTATATCAATGACCTATTGGATTGCCAAAATATTGCATCAAAAATTATTTGATTGGAGTATTTGAAAGTAGAAGGTAGCCTAAATTATGTCTTTAAATGCAGTCAGCGCTTTGGCAGCTTGTTTCTTAAAGTCATCCTCAAATCCTGCCAAATAATTCTGGGTCGTTTTAACATTACTATGTCCCAACGCCTCACTAATGAATTCCGTGCTTGCACCGCTCCGAAGAAGAATCGTTGCAAAACTATGGCGAGCCGAATAAGTTGTTATATGGCTTTTGATTCCCAATTCTGCAGCAATCTTTTTCATATTTTTATTTATTAACGCAGTAAGTAATTGTATTAATTCTCTTTCTCTTACTGCCGTTAATCCTTTTCTTAGGATATTGAAAATATAGGTTTGTTCGGTCTGCCTAGGATTTCCATATTTCTTAATAATATGTTTCGCATCCTCGCATAGCGAGACTCTTATAGCCTCAACTTTTCTTTTAGTATGAGCAGTTTTGGCCCTCTCGAATTCCAAAATATCCTCCTTTATATTTTCATATTTCAGCAGACACATGTCTTTCACATTTATTCCATTGCATAAGTACATGAAAAACCAAAAGTCCCTGGCCTTCTCTTGCATTAAACCATCAGGAGGTTTAAAATAATAAAGTTGTGAAATCTCGTGCAACGTCAGAGCTTTCTTTGTGTTATTTCCAAAAGGAATTTGAAACTTCTTTTTGCCGAAAGGATATATTTCCTTTGACAGAGTCCCTTCAGCAATTCCATTATTGAAAATTGTGCGCAGGGTTCGTAAGTATATGCTAATAGTTGTAACACTTCTTTTTTGCATTAGCATCCATTTCTCGAACTTTTTCAAAAAATCCGGAGTGACATCTGCAAACTTAATCTCTGGCGCAAATTTATTAATGCTTCTGGCTGCGCATTCGTACGATACTGCGGTACCAATATTATCGGACGCCCTTAATTCTTCGGTATAGATTTGGTACACTTCATTTACCGTGTTATTCGCAGAGCGGTTATGCAGGAAATACCTTTCAAAGGTGTCCCATGTAAATACCGGTAAATCCTCGATGATTTGAAGCGCTTTCCTTTCAGCGGCCTGCAAATCCATCGAAATTTCTTTGTGTTGGTGACGTGGTTTGCTTCCTTGTGTCTTCTCGAAATCTGAAGGAGAGAGTGAACAGGTAGTAGGATAATATTTTCTCTTCTTATTGAAAGTTATCCTTATGGACACCGCGCATAATCCACCTTTTCCCGGATGGTACTTATCAATGAATATGGAAACTTTAGGGCTGGCCACGCTTTAAGTTACATCCGTATTAGTATACTATCTCCGTCACCTTTCCGTCACCTTTTGGCTCCAAATCGCCGCCGAATTTATCAAAGGATAAAAGATTGAAGACAATAGGATTCAATACTGGTGAGGATTTAAGTCCATAATTTTAAACTTATTATATTTGGGAAAAATATGGCATTATATGCCTATAAAACAGATAGATTACGGGACAACTGAATATAAACAAATGATAGATTTGCGCTATGAAATATTACGTAAACCACTGCATCTTTCATTTGGGAACGAAGAACTTGCCCAAGAAAAAGAGGACATACTTATTGGAGCATTTGAAGAAGAAAAAATGTTAGGATGCTGCATGCTGACAAAGATTGACAAACAAAGTGTCCGTCTTCGCCAAATGGCAGTGCAGAACAATTTGCAGGGAAAAGGTATAGGAGCTTCCATGATGAATTTTGCTGAAAATGTAGCGAGAGATGCCGGTTATAAAAAATTGATTATGCATGCCCGAAAATCCGCAGTAGGATTTTATGAAAAATTCGGGTATAGAATCTCGGGTAATGAATTTATAGAGGTTTCAATTCCACATATGGTGATGGAAAAAAAATTAGATCACATCCAAACCTAAATTTATTTAAAAAGTTTTTTTTGATTAGCATTTTGATTGTCCGACTTTAAAATAATCTTTTCTTTCAAAAACTTTCTCACCTCACTTATCTGATTTTTTTCAAAGGCATCTTTTGGGATAATAAAAAAGGACCTGCTGTCAAAATACAAATGGAAAAAATATGGACTCTCCATCATGGTGCTGAAGGCCTTCCATGGCCAGGTTCTGCTACCGCGATCATTTTCAATAAACATATGTTGAGGTTCAAGACTTACTCTCAGCTGGTCTTTAAATGTTGAAGATTTTCGATAAATGATATTAGGTAATACATACCAGAAGGAAATCATTAGACTGAACCACAAAAAAGAACTACCCAAAAAAGCATAGGCTGTTACTTTATTGAAAAAGTATAATGTAGCAGCTACGATAGCAAATACATTTACCAGTATCATCATAATTTTAATTTCACGCCGGGTAATAAAGTGGTAGCGTAATGCCTGTAAAACGTGCGGTTTGCTATACTTAAAAAAGGAGGATGTCATTAAAACAAATGTACGATGTACTATTAAAGGACAAAAGATTTATTGAAGATTATATTTTTTAAGCTCCTGCTATTGAAATATTATTTGCCTGAACTTCGGATGCGGTTATTATTTGTGCATCCAAAAAAATTATTGCTGAGGGTTAGTCGGGGAATTCTGATCTAAAATTTTCACTTCAGTTCTCCTGTTCTTTTGCCTTCCTTCCTCCGTGCTATTATCCTCTATTGGATCCTCTACCCCATACCCTTTCGCTTCAAGCCGGTCGTTACTGATCCCCTTTGCTATCAAATAAGTAACTATAGATTTCGCCCTTTCAAGTGAAAGCTGAATATTTTTTTCATTGCTTCCTACATTATCAGTATATCCTCCTATTTCTATACGCTCACTGGGTTTCCGCTTTAAGTAATCAACCAGGTCATCCAGCGTTGAATAAGATCCTGCCCTCAACTTAGCCTTACCAAAATCAAATTCCACATTATCCAGGACAAAAGTTTTTGGCGGATCAAACTCAAGATTTACCATAAAGGGGTTTTTATAATAGGAATTGGGACCCAATGCAGGAATATCAAGAACATTTACACTCGTGGAATCCTTAAAGCCTAAAATAAAAATATCATATTTATCGCCGTTAGGCAGCCGGGTTGAAAATTTGCCTGTTGAATCGCTTATAGCCTGGTATTCATTATTGTTTTTCTGACTTCTGAAAATTACCAATTCATTATTCTGTGGCTGGCTTGTGGTCATATTAATTACAGTTCCTTCAATCTTTGCATCTTTAGGGAGATTTATAACCTGGGTAGTTTGTGATTTAACGCTTATGAAAAGAAGTGAAAACAGAAAAAGAAAACAGTAAGGTTTCATAAAATTAGATTTATAGAATATTGACCTAAACTTAATAAAATTACCCGAAAATATCTTCACTTCAATAACGTATGAACTAAGTTATTAATTGTCTGATCCTTTTGCCCACTAATTGCTTAGCAAGAAAATCCTTAAAGCCAAAAAGCCACCCGATTAAGAGTGGCCTTTTTAATGCTTGTGGTCAAAATAATATTTAGCTGCATCCCATGCTGTTTCCGCAATTCAAACATTTATAGCAAGTGCCGCTGCGAATGGTAATATGTCCGCAGGTATTACAGGCAGGTGCATCACTCTGCATATTTTTAGCAGCTGAGTTTATAGCATCATACCCATTGCTTACTTTTTTAGTATGTTCAGTCCGGTGAGGTTTTACCGATTGCGGCTTATTATTAGTTGAGCCAATTACTCTCACTTCGCTTAACTCTGGAACACGATCTCCAATAGTAGGTTTGTTTTCATCCCAGGTTTCATTTCCCAAATTTTCTACTTCAGGTTTATCCAATACATGAACCAAATCGTTCCTGCCCAGGTATTCATATGCCAGGGAGCGGAACATAAAATCGATAATAGAGGTAGTTGTTTTAATGTTGGGATGATCGACCATTCCAGATGGTTCAAACCTTGTGAAAACAAATTTTTCAACAAACTCTTCCAAAGGAACTCCATATTGGAGGCCGATAGAAATGGCAATAGCAAAACAGTTCAACATGCTACGCATTGTCGCGCCTTCCTTTGCCATATCAATAAAAATTTCACCGAGCGTACCATCGCCATATTCACCTGTTCTCAGGAACAATGCTTTNNTTTGCTTTTTGAGTAAAGCCTCTTCGCTTTGGAGGGAGTGATCTCCGCTCCACGATCATTGCTAACTGGCGTTTCAGTCCGGTATCTTTACTGCTTTGAACCCTCTTATTCATTTCTTCCAGTAAATCCTCTACCGTTAACTTGCTCATGTCAATAAGCTTCGTTTCACTTTCTTCAGGTACCTTTTCGGTGCTATCTGCAATTTTCTTTTTCTTATCGCTCTTATTACTTAACGGTTGCGATAATTTTGAACCATCTCGGTAAAGGGCACATGCTTTTAGTCCGAGTTCCCAGCTCAATTTATAAGCTTCTGTAATTTCGTCGATGGTTGCTTCATTGGGCAGGTTAATTGTCTTTGAAATTGCCCCGCTAATAAACGGCTGGGTTGCAGCCATCATACGGATGTGCCCGCTCTGATGAATATATCTTTTTCCGAGATGGCCGCATTTATTGGCACAATCAAATACAGGTAAGTGTTCCTCTTTTAAATAAGGTGCTCCTTCAACAGTCATGGTTCCGCAGATGTAAATATTAGCTTCTTCAATTTGTTCTTCACTAAAGCCAAGAGCTTCCAAAAGGCTCCATTCAAAATTGTTATATTGTTCTTGCGAAAAACCTAAGCGTTGCAGGCATTCTTCGCCAAGGTTAAACACATTAAATACGAAACCTATTTCAAAAGCAGTGGCCATGGCAGCTTCCAGGTCTTGAATTTCCGTTTCATTGAAACCCTTTTTTGCAAGAGTAATTGGGTTTATCTGAGGGGCACCATTCAAGGTAGCATGGCCCTTGGCATAATTTACTATTTCTTCAATTTCCTTTTCATTATATTTTAAATTTCTCAGCGCCTGTGGTACACTTTNNCACTCCGGTCGTATCGCAATCCATTACAAGACCAATTGTTCCGGTTGGTGCAATTACGGTTGTTTGAGCATTCCTGTATCCAAATTTTTCTCCCATTATTACTGCATCATCCCATGCTTTTGTAGCTGCTTTCAATAAATAATCAGGGCAATATTTAGCATTAATTCCCTGTGGTTTAATTTCAATTCCTTCATAGGCATCCATTGCATCATAAGCAGCAGCACGGTGATTACGCATAACCCTTAGCATATGNNTTCTTCATATTTACTAAATGGGCCTAAATATGAAGCAAGTTCCGCTGAAGTTTTATAAGCTATCCCCGTCATGATTGCAGTTATCGCTCCTGCTATCCCTCGAGCTTTTTCACTGTCATAAGGAATGCCGCTTACCATAAGCATGCTACCAAGATTGGCAAATCCTAATCCTAGTGTTCGGTAATCATAACTTAGTTGTGCGACTTCTTTACTTGGAAACTGAGCCATAAGCACAGAAATTTCCAGAACTGTCGTCCACAACCGAACCGTATATTTAAATCCGTTTACATCAAAGGAATTATCACTTTCATTAAAAAACCTACGGAGGTTTACTGAGGCAAGATTACATGCTGTATTATCCAGGAACATATACTCACTGCAAGGGTTACTTGCCCTTATAGGGCCACCTTCCGGGCAGGTATGCCATT
>PKYU01000586.1 GCA_003132765.1 Chitinophagaceae bacterium
CGGTCTTTAATATTTGAGCTCATAACGCCCATGAGTGAGGCATACGGAACATTTATTGATGAATAGATCATCATCATCAATGTATAGGTAGCATAGGCATATATTATTTTGCCAGACATGCTAAAACCTGGAGCAGAAAAAGTAAGAATACCTGCCAATGCAAAAGGTATGGCCATCCATAAAAGATAAGGCCGGAACTTCCCCCATCTCGTATTGGTTCTGTCAGAAATAACACCGATGATAGGATCAAGAGCAGTATCCCAAATTCTTGTAATTAAAAACATAGTACCGGCAGCAGCAGCGGCAATCCCAAAAACATCTGTATAAAAAAATAACAGGTACACTGAAAATAATTTCCAGAACATGGATGATGCAAAATCACCAAAGCCATAACCCACCTTCTCTTTTAATTGCAATCTTTGATTCATTTGCGGATAATTATTTTTTAATCAAAAAACAAATTTTANNTTTTAAAGCACGCAGCAGGGAAGGAATGACCAGGTATTCTTTTATTCAGGAACCCATATTCAAGCCGGACCGGAACTATTCTCATTGATATAGGTTTGCTTTAGTAACTTCCCTTTGAAATAAAATACCGGGTTCTTTTGAAAATTTAAAAAAGTCTTTGGCTGATATTTGTCCAATATAGGGAAGGTAATATTCCGATTCCCCTAAAGGCTTATCACCTGCATTCCTCCATGCCAATGCGTAAGATATTTTATGATGATCCAAAGCTTTCAATAATACTTTCGTCCACCAGGTGCTGTCTGGTACCTGGCCATATCCAAATTCAGTAAGAGCAGGAATTTTGTTTCTTTCAAATGCAAATTCATCCAGCATCGTTAACATGGTATCTGCATTTTTTATAAATGCTTCATTCCCTTCAGGGCCTTTTTTTCTTTGGTAAATATCAAATCCAAGCACATCAACCCAATCATCCCCNNAGGTATTCATCTTTAGAAAAAAACTGGTCTGTATTATATGCATACAACAGTTGGTGGATATTTTTGGTATCCCTTAAATATGAAACCGTGAAATGCCAGAGTGCTTTAAATTCTTCAGGAGTGCAATGATCTTTGCCCCACCAAAACCAATTACCATTTAACTCATGAAAAAGGCGAAGTATAATGGGAATTGGTTCGCCGTTATTTCCTTTGAGGCTAACAATAAAGTTGGCAACCTTATCTAACCAGTTTTTATACAATTCATTTTTCGATCCTCCGGGTAATATAGATGCTACAGTCCCTTCTGCCGGATTCCATGCCGTCTTTCCTGTTAAAGGATTATTCAAATGCCAACTCAAGGTTATCACACCTCCCCGGGCATAAACAGTTTGAATATATTGGCGCATCTTATCAAACGGTACACTGTCAATATTCACAAGATGATCTAATTCTAATCTACCTAACTCGAAGCCGTATACGCCAGGATAATCACCAGTTACTTCTCTTACATCGCTTTTACCGGGAATATATTTCCAGCCTACTCCATACGCCAGGTCGTCCTGGTGGCCAAACATGACACCCCTGTTTAAAAGTTTTTTTAAATTATGATATAAGTTGATCGTTTGCCGGGCGGCTTTTTTATCTGATGGTACATCTTCACTAATTTGCTTAGCCTTTTGCGAAAAAGAATCTATTAACTCCCAGGTACTCTTATCAGAATTGAATACTGTATTTAATCCCTGCTCTTCCATAGGTGGGTCACTNNCGCCTTTTACGGGTTTCGCTAATCCACCATATGCCCAAAAATTAACGCCGGCAAGCATTCCATCCGAGCGCCTACTTGCCAGCCAGTCACTTAAGATTTTACTATAATAATAATTCCTCAAGGTAGTTGGCGAATCTATATTATAAGAATGGTGATCTCTTGGTAAACCAAATTCCTCAATCACTAAAGGCTTATTTAAAACAGAAGCGACTTTTTCATGAACATCTAAATACCTTGAAGTTTTGGTGATAATTGAATCCATACCTTCCGCAATATTTGTTCCCCTAAACCACGACCAGTTTTTGGGCCAGATATGAATGGTGAGATAATCAATATTTTTATCATCATGAATTTCCTTATATAACTCAATATCATCTGTGCTCATATACCCTTCTGTTCCGGTTGTAACCAGGTGGTTTGGGTCAAGTTTTTTAATATAACCTGCGGTATTACTGATAAATTTTTTATAGGCATCAACTGTCGAAGACCTCATTGGACGGGGTTCATTCGCTATTTCCCAGGCCATAATAGCCGGGTCTTCTGAATACTTTTTATGAGTAACTGAATTGGTATGACTGATAATATATTTTACCTGCTTAAAATAATCTGCCATACATTTTTCACAGGTATAAAACATGCTTGTGTATTTTCCTGTTTCGCTCCAGGGAATATTTTTTAAAAATGCTGAATCAGGAATCAAACTATTCCATTTAAGGTATTGAAGAAAGCCACCACTCCAGTTCCAGTTGTTGCTAAGGTAAATAACGGCTGTCATTTTTCTTTTTCCTAATTCATATAAAAGTGCATCCATCCCTTTTAAAAATCCGAGATTAAAGACACCTTCTTCAGATTGCAAGGGAGGACCCACTCTTTGAACTCCGTTAATTAACCCTTTGCCTTCTGCGCCTGCCAGTACACGAACATTAGTGATCCCATTTGATTTCAAAAAATCAAGCTCTTCTTTTAACCTGTTCAGTCCTTTCTGTTTATCTTTTTTAAGTGCGAGTAAGCCGCCGTACCAATAATTGGTACCTATATAATAATAAGGATGAATACTGAGAACGAATTGATCTCCCTTAACCTGTACAAATTCTGATTGAGCAGAAATAATCTGAAAGAATAAAATAGTACATAATAAAACAAGAATCTTTTTTGCCATACTTAATATTAAAAAATATTCTTAAAGAATAATTAAGAACGGCATAGAAAATTATTTTAAAGCTTATTATAATAACACCGTATGCTTTGATAACTCAGAGACAAAAAGTTCAATTCTTTTTTATAATTTCTTATAATAAATCCAATATCGAATTTCAAGCGGGCCTTCAAATAACAACTATGCTATGAACTCAGAATTAATTTAATCCCATATTATCCACAAAAATAGAAAATCCTCCTGTACCGTTATATTCTTTGATCCAAATATCAGTTAATGTAGATGAAGTTGTGAGACTGGAAAGCGAAATTTGATAGTCAGTCCACTTACCTTCAACCAAGGTAATTGTATAAGAATCCTGCTGATTTATTCCAATATTAATTTTCAAACCATTAGAACCAGGACCACCGTAAATGGAAATTTTAAATGAAGAATATGGAGCTAAATTAATGCTGGCGCCTCCAAGTTGTAAAGGAGAACCATAGCCACCCACATAATCAATCCTGGCAGAATATGTACCTGTTTCCACGGGAGAAGTATTATTATAATTTACGGTACCTCCCCATCCGCCACCTATCCAACCACTATTAGTCCAGTTAGAAGTAACACCCTCGTCATAAATAGGAAATGCGAGACCGGCTACAAGTATCGATAACGATGATTTGCTTGTACCCAAACCGTAAGGCGTGGCAACTGTGATAGTACCTGAAATTGCGCCGGAGGGAACTTTAAATGTTATAGTGCTATCATTAACAACAGCATATGAAATTGAAGTTGAACCAAGCATTAAAGAGGTTGCACCTGTGAATCGCACGCCCGACACAGTTATTAAATCGCCTGTACTGCCGCTTAAAGGAGAAAACGAATTTATTACCGGTGAGAAATCAACATTAAAAGGAATACTATCTACACCGTTAGGATTCATTACAGTAATGTATTGATTACCCGGTCCGGCTTTTAATGGTACTGTTGCCTGTATTTTATGATTTGTGAACAGTGTTGGACTAAAGCTCGCTGCAACGCCCCCAAATTTTACACTATTTACCAATGAAAAATTAACTCCTGATATTATTACTGTCGCTCCCGGTAAAGCTTTTTTTGGAGATACTGAATCTATTTTTGGAACTGGAGGAGTCAGCAATATTGTAAACTGATATGACGCATACCCTTTTCCATCGGGGAGGTAAACCTGGAGATAAAGCGGGCCCAATGGCAAACTATCGGGAACAATTACATTTATCGCTGTATCCGTATTATTACCAGCGCTAAAGGTTGTAACTTCTGTAGTACCGAAACGAACATCGGAAACATTTTTTAGATTGTTACCTCTTATAGTTATCTGCGTGCCTGCTTTAGCGCTAGAGGGAGAAAGTGATGTAATCTTAGGTAATTGTTGGGACGGAAATACATCTTTCTTTTTGCAACTCCATTCTGTTACTATTAAAAGCAATATAGGAATGCCTATATAAAGCAGATTTTTAAAATGTTTTGACATATTAAGTGTATTAAAAAGTTATCTATTGTTTTATCAAAATCACATTATCAAAATAGAGCGTTTGATCAGTATTAGGCCCCGTTATCTGAAAATCAAATCTTTGACAAGTAACTGCGCTAAAACCGGCCAGGGACATTGGAACTACTATGTGTGTCCATTTACCGGCAGGAACTGTAACATTGGTACTGCCAGCTGACCCACTTATAACAGCGTCAGGAAATACCTTTAACGTATTATCGTTAGCTCCCCCCCTTATCCATAAGGACAACGACTGATAATTAGAAAGATTCAAGACATTATCACTATGAAAGCTCATACCCTGGGAGCCACCGGCAGTAAATACTTCTTTCAATGATAC
Source organism: Chitinophagaceae bacterium (assembly GCA_003132765.1). GTDB lineage: Bacteria > Bacteroidota > Bacteroidia > Chitinophagales > Chitinophagaceae > Ginsengibacter. The sequence goes on from PKYU01000586.1 coordinate 4,720, forward strand.
CGTTCCCGAAACTGCATAGGCTGTGGATTTACTTGAATTATCCCATGACCAGTCCTGCATGCCCGGGCCATAATCTTCTGTGAAAAATTTAATTTGCTGATCCATATTAATCAATGAAAAAGTTGTAGTAGATGATCCGGCATTATTGGAAACCGTAAGTTTTGCAGAAGGAACTGACGAAGCCGGCATTTTGATAATCAACTGAGTGGCAGTAGCTGAAATAATAGTTCCTGTATCTGAAGTCCCGACGAGCGAAACATGGTTCGCTGTTTGAAGATAATTGCCTGTAATAGTTACTGTATTTCCTGCCTCCCATTCAGTTGGAAATGCTGATTCCAAAGTCGGTACCGCTAAAACTGTGAAAGGCACACTAAACTGATACCCGGACGAATTTGTAAATACGATATGCTGGGTTCCTACGTTGGCTCCGGAGGGTACACGAAATATCACAGCGCCGTCGGTGTTAAAATTTGTATTGAATGCGATTGGTACATTGCCAAGGTCAAAAACGGCTGATTGAATATCCTTTAGGCCGCTTCCTGTTAAAGTTATAACTGTATTTCCAGCCGCTGAATCTGGTGTTATGGTTTTTAAAGTAGGAGTAACATGAACATCTTTTGTGCAAGACGCCCCAACAATAACGAGAGCAAATATGCAAATCGCATAGTTGACAAATGGTATTCTATAAATTATTTTATTCATAAAAAGCAATTTTATCTGATTTAATAATAAGCAACAGCGGGTTTAGCTAATTCAGGGTCTGCCACCACTTCGTCTGATGGTATAGGTAAGAAAAGCTGCGAAGCCGCGGTAAGATTTGCTACAACATGATTTACCGTTCCATTGCCGTTTAAAGTTCCTCTTTCCTGTGAATTAATTATTTGTTGTGCTTTAGTAAAACCTTGTCTTTGAATATCGTACCAATAATCGCCCTCAAAAGCAAACTCCACTCTTCGTTCATGCAATATTTGTTGTTTGGTAAGACTATTAAGTGATGGTAATCCCGCTCTGTTTCGTACCTGGTTAAATACTGCCAATGCTGAAGCATCAGTAGTAGACGCATTGGTACCCAAAATTCCTTCCGAATAAATAAGTAATACATCAGCATATCTCAATAAATATAGATTTAACGCATCACCAAAAGCACTAGTCGGATCGCCTCCGTTATTAGCCGGACCGTTGATATATTTTAATGAATTGGACCTTGTTCCCGTTGTTATATGGGTAGCATCGTCAGAATTTCCGGCCAATGAAGTGTCGTAACTAAATCCGTTAGGAAAATTAGAATTTTTCCAGTTTGGATTTTTATAACCTTGCTGCATTACTGACCATCCTTTTCTGAGATCACCGGGTTCATAGGAGTTCAAGAGATCGAGCGTTGGAATTACAGAAGAATAGCCTGTGCCAAAATCAGGTTTCATAAGTGTAGAAGGACCGGCGTAAGCCTGGATATCATTGGCATAAGAATAACCTCCTGCAATCCATTGCAAAGCGAATAAAGATTCGGAATTATTATTAGCCTTTGCTGTTGTAAACATCTTTCCATAGTCAGGATATAAAGAATATTTTCCAGATTGAATTACTTCATTAGCTTTTATTGCCGCTGTGTCATAAACGCCTTCATAAAGATAAATTTTAGCGGCCATGCCTGCTGCAGAATATTTTGTTACGCGACCAGGCTGATAGGGTAATTCAGGCAAACCTGCTTCAGCAGCAGCTAAATCATTTAACGAAAACCTTAATACATCTTTTTGAAAATATCTGGGAACGTTATAATTTCCTGAACCTGCTAAAGCAACAGGATCCGCAACTATCGGCGCATCACCAAAAGTTCGGGCAATAAAAAAATAAGCAACACCTCTTATAAATCTTGCCTCAGCAATCCCCTGGTCAATGTAAGATGCATTGCTTTCATTTCTTATCTGCTGAAAAGTGTTTATCAATACTGTGGCGTTACCGGCTACTTTATAAAACGCCTGCCATGCTAACAAGTCCTGCCCATCTGTGCTTTGAACTGTAAAATAAACATAGGTGTTATTGCCATAGTTAGGATCTCCTGCTGAAGTAAGCATATTGCCGCCATAAACCTCACCTATGCAATGAAAGGCTTTATCCAGCCAGTTGTACCATACCTGGTTATATAAAAGACTTGTAGCGCCCTCTACCTGTTCAGCATTGGTATAATAATTATCTACAGTTGGATTATTGAGAGAAGGCCTGCTCAAAAAACTTTTTTTACAGGAAGCCAATGTGATTAAGATAACTACCAGCAGGTATATTATTTTATTTTTCATTTTTTTAAATTAGTTTAATTATTAAAATATAATATTGGCACCTATTGTTAGTGAGCGTGGATTAGGATAGTGACCATAATCAATATTTCTGTTTAATACACTACCATTATATCCACCCAGTTC
>PKYU01000262.1 GCA_003132765.1 Chitinophagaceae bacterium
GTGTTAGCAACAGTCTTGCTTGGGACGATATAATATTCTGGTAGCTGTCCGATGTCAATTAAGTTAACAAAGACGTAGAATAAATCGTCTGCATAAAATTCCTCTGCCTTGTTATTCAGAACCCAAGCTCTCCTGTCATTCTGATTTGTTTTTACTTGGATTCCAATAGTCCTTGTCGCAGATTCGTTAGTAACCAATATGTCAATTCCTTTGGTGTTCTTTAGGGTCACGGAGCAAATGTATCCTCGTGTGGATAATTCGGCTGCAACAAAGTATTCTCCCGATACACCTGCTAAAATCCCAGATATTTTTTCAGTCTTACCTTTTGTCGATAAAGTCGGCACTGCCGTTTTAGTTTTTAGTTTTTTTGTCANNAACGATTTGTTAGGTGGTGGGTCGAACCCTAGCGCGCAACGCACTGATTGGCGTAATGTCTTGTTCGAAAATAAGATAATTTACGATTGAAAATGGAACAAAAGGTAAAACTAAAATAATTAGATCCGCAGCTCCAAATCTGTATGGGTATCTGGAGGTAGGTATATTCTTTGTTTCCTAAATTAATTGAGCTAATCCACGAGTTTTATAAAGGGCGGTTAGTTTATAGAAAAAGGGGGCTATTAGTAGAATAAGTGGCTGGTGTATAATATCCTCATTTTGAAGTCGTATATATTTGACCCTAAATTAAGACAAAAGACTGTGAATGCAGCCTCTATAAAGGGTTTTAGCGCATTATTATCGTCACAAAAAAAGGTATAATCTAAATTGGGATAGTAGAAAGTGTGGTCTTGATTGAAAAAAGTAAGTGGTCTAAACCACCTACCAATTTTTTGAGGGAACCAAAAACGGAAGAAGACAGAAACATTCAGGTTAGTTTTAAGAGAGGATTTTTCATAGAGTAATTCAAACACCAATTGAAGAATATAATACCTCCAGATCTCACCAGATTTTCTTCGGTTGGTTCTGGATTACTTTTCTAAACCATGACAGAAAAAAATTTATTAAATAAATGGACACATGCAAGTGTATTTGACCAAAATATAAAGGGAATATGAATTATCTACAATTTTTCTATGCTTATTATTTGCAATCCTGTTAAACTGTGCTGACGTCGGAATAAGAATAATTGCTAAAAAAGATAAAAGGCCCAGTGAGGGCCCTTTCAAAAAACACGAAAGAAATCATTGTTAAGCAGCAGCTTTTTTGCCCATTCCCTTTAGCCATACTATAACAGCAGCAATTACTGCATCAATTACTGCGGTAAGGACAGCATCAGCAAGAATTGCCGTCATGTTTTTATAGCCCTGGCCTACTGAATAAAAACCAAGATCAATACTTAATTCCAGGAGTAACCCTGCTATAAGACCAAAGACAATTGCGGAAGAAACAGAAGAAATATCTGTTTTGCTTAAAATGTATGCAAACAAAAAGCCATATAGGAGGCTTGAAAAAATGTTTGCCAACCAATTAATGCTGGCCATTTCAACAGTAATTACGCTGTTGGAGTTAAAATAATTTAATAAAAGCAATCCGTAAAATAAGTACCCCAAAACAAAAGAAACAATGCCGCCGACAATGCCTCCTAAGAGAAATTTGGTTGAGTTCATAATAATATTTTTTAAAAAAAAATGTGAAATACTAATATAACCAATAAGAATTGAATTTCCAATCTTATGATTTCCCCGTACCATTCTTTTTACCATCTTTCACTTTCTCCTTCATAAGCACTCTCTCCATTTTTATAGTATAATTTCCCCTTTCCATCATATTTGCCGTCTTCAAATTCTCCTTTTTATAAGCAATCTTTCCATTTCGATAATAATATGATTTCCCCGTTTGGGAAATTTGTTTTTCCAGAAAAATTATCTATCATTACACAACATTTCTATATTCGAATATATATGGGTGATAAGAATCAAAGGGTTCAGAATCAATTATTTATAATAAGAGATCTGGGCTATATACTTGATCATAAAAGCAAAATTCTTGATCTCGGATGTGGTAATGGCGATCTCGTGTATGCATATCGGGAAAATGGGTATAAAGCCTATGGTTGCGATTTCGTTTTTAAGCCTGGCTCTAATAAAGACCAATTAATGGAAAGTGGAATAATTAGCCTAATTACATCTGGAATTTACGAGTTGCCCTATGAAGATAATAGTTTTGACTTTGTTGTCAGTGACCAGGTATTCGAACATGTTAAAGATTATTCTATGACATTGTCTGAAATTAAAAGGGTTTTAACCCCAGAAGGTTTCAGTCTTCATTTCTTTCCATCACGTTATAAAATAATAGAGACACATTTATTTATTCCTTTTGCTTCAATAATTCAGAATTATTATTGGCTGTTATTTTGGGCTTACCTGGGAGTAAGAAATGAATATCAAAAAGGAATATCCGCACGTCAGGCGGCAGAGAGAAATTATAACTATTTAAAAAATGAAACAAATTATTTATCTAAGTCAGAAATAAGAAAGTTTTGTCAAATTTATTTTCAGAATGTTAAATTCTGCGAAGGTATTTTCTTTCAATACATTCGACGCTTGCCTATTNNCAATCTCTTTTCTTCCAGCGTTATATAGTACACTCCACAACCGAATTCTTTTTCTCAGTAAAAATATATAAGTAACTAATCTGATAATGTAAAGCGATTAAATCATTCATGGTAAATTTATGCAGAGACGATTTTATCTACTCTCCTATTCTTTCAGGAACGGGTCTTGGTTTTACATTTTGCCTGG
>PKYU01000255.1 GCA_003132765.1 Chitinophagaceae bacterium
GTATTATTATTTTATTTCAATACTGTATAAGACACCTATCAGTTATTTAATATTTTTTGGATGGTCTGCGTTCATTTTAGTAAGTACGACGACCTTAAAAAAATTTATGAAGGAAGAATTTTTCTTCATAATCCCTGTTCTATATTTTTTATTGGTACTAAGTTTTTTTTATAAAGCACAATGTGGTTTAAGGCATATTATTTTTATCTATCCATTTTTATTCATTTTTTCTTCACGTCTTATTTTGTATGCAGGAAGCTCATTGCGCAAAATTGCCATTGTTTCAATTCTAATATTTTTAATGAGGAGTATTTTTACTTATAGGAAAAATTATTACCCTTATACAAACGAATTTATTATTGATAAAAAAATGGCATATTCTATTGTGGGCTCTGCTAATCTTGAGTTTCTGCAGGGCAATTATTTTTACCAGGATTACCTGGATAAGCATCCAGAAGTACATTGGGTTTCAGAGAAACCTCAGGCTGGTGTATTTTTAATAAATGTGGAGGATTATATGGATGTTTGGAACCGTCATAAATATGATTGGATAATACACATAATGCCTTTTGGCCAGGTAGCCTATAGTGGATTGCTTATTAAGGTGAATAAGACAGATTTAACTCATTAGATCTCTTTAATCCTTCATTTCTCATTTTATAACGATTAATCTGTTAAACAATTTACCATTATCTTTGCCGCCTCAAAAAGAGTTCTTTAGTATATGTTAAGCAGAAGAAATATAAGGGTGAAAGCAATGCAGGCCCTTTACAGCATTGATTCTATGAACAATGAGATTCAACCTGGGGAAGCTTTACAAATATTGAAGCAAAATATTGAACACTCCCGTTATTTATTTACATACCTGGTTAGTTTCATTATTGAGGTAGCAAAGTATGCGGAAAAGGACGCAACCCAAAAATCTCAGAAACACCTCCCTTCTAAAAATGACCTGAATATCAATACCAAAATATCAGCAAATGAAATTTTATGTGCTATAATTGATAATGCTGCATTTCAAAAATCAGCAGATCATTTCAAAACAAAATACCTGGTGGATGAGGATTTAGTGAAAAGAATATATCTTTCTTTGGTGGATTCGGCATAATATAAGGATTATATTTTGCAAAAGTCGAGAGATAAAAAAACGGAAAAAAAGATACTTGAATTTATTTTTTATAACCTGATGTTACCCGTGGAAAATTTCATAAGCGATGTTGAGGAAAAATTTATACACTGGGATGATGATGCAGATATGATGATTGTTCTTATGAATAGTTTATTGCAAAAGCCCTCTTCCTTCAATTTTGCAGAAATGGTCACCAAAGAAAAATTAGACTATGCGATAGATTTGATGGAATGTGCCATTGATAAGAAAGCGATTTGCCTTGAATTAATCAAGCCAAAATTAAAAAATTGGGATGCAGATAGAATTGCCTCTTTAGATATGATTCTTATGCAAATGGGCGTTTGTGAATTTCTGTATTTTGAAACAATTCCACCTAAGGTTACCATCAATGAATACATAGATCTTGCGAAAGATTACAGTACTGAACAAAGCGGGCATTTTGTAAATGGAATTCTTGATAACATTCACAAGGAATTGATAACCCAGAATAAAATTCACAAGAAGAATTTCAAAAACAGTACTTTATAATATCTTTGCCAAAAATTAAGAAAAATGAAGAGATTTATAGCCGTTATTTGCCTTATTTGTATCATTTTTTCATGTAATATCAGGAATACAAGGAAATTACCGGCCGTTTTAGGATCAGCCATTACTCAATTTCATGATTCTACTACAATAGAGATGATTGATTCTGCATACAATTTTGGAAATGTTACTGACGGGGAGAAGGTGGAATATAATTACCGGTTCAGGAATACGGGCAAGAATCCTTTGATAATTTCATCTGCAATGGCAAGTTGCGGTTGTACTGTTGCTGAAAAACCTGAAAAGCCTGTTAACCCGGGGGATATAGGATTTTTGAAAGTGGTATTTAACAGCCAGGGTAGAGTAGGTGAGACACATAAAACAATTACTATTGTTTCAAACGCTTATCCAAATTTCCCGGAATTGCAATTAATCGGACAAGTGGTGGCGGCAAGAAAATAATTTAGCAACAACCGATTTTAAACGGTTTTAATAATCAAAACAAATATTATGAATTTAGCAATGGTTTTTTTAATGTTAGGTCAGGGCGGCTCCTGTGGCGGAGGAGGTTTTCAGTTTGTATTTTTAGCTTTGATGATTCTTGTTTTCTGGATGTTCATGATCAGGCCACAGGCAAAAAAAGCAAAGCAACAAAAGCAATTTATCCAAAATCTCCAGAAAGGTGATAAAATTGTAACAATCGCAGGAATACATGGTACTGTAAATAAGATCAATGACGATGGAACTATTATGCTTGAGATTAATCCAGGTAGTTACATTAAAATGGAAAAAAGCTCTATAAGCATGGAGTGGACTGCCAATATTAATAAGCCGGTAGCTCCCATCAAGTAAATATAGTAGTTCAGATCGGGAGGAAAGATTTAAAGAATTGAATTTGGGAATCTTGTGCTAATCTTTGTGCATCTCGTAGGTTTCATCCCNNGTCATACATCCTTTTCCTATGCTTAAAATTGGCTTAACCGGTGGTATAGGTAGCGGCAAGAGTACAGTTGCCCGTATTTTTCAGGTACTTGGAATCCCTGTTTATAATGCCGATGATGTAGCGAAAAAATTGATGGTAGAGAATAATGAGTTAAAAAATGCTATTATCAAGGCTTTTGGAAAAAGGTCTTATAAAAATGGGAATATGGATCGGGAATATATTGCTTCATTAGTTTTTAATAATAAGGAACAACTTGAGTTACTAAATTCGCTGGTGCATCCAGTCACTATAAGAGACGCAAAGGATTGGTTTCAAAAGCAAAATGCTATGTACGCTATAAAAGAAGCAGCATTGATTTTTGAAAGTGGTGCAAATAATGACCTCGATTATGTAATCGGCGTGCAATCTCCTTTAAAACTAAGGATTCAAAGAACGATGGATCGTGACCATATTTCTAAAGCTGAAATAAAAGCCAGGATAGATAAGCAAATGAAGGAAGAAGAAAAATTAAATCGTTGCGATTTTATTTTGGTAAATAATGAACAGGTGATGCTGATTCCACAGGTACTTAATTTACACGAAAAATTATTGAAACTCTCTCCATCGGAATAACCTTCTTTTAAAACAAAAAATTACCATCATTTTTGTTTTTGACTGCGATTTAAAGGGAAATCAGGAAACTGCTCACACGATAGATTCCAGTGCTTTTTTTATTCTCTTCAAACCTTCTTCAATATTTTTCATATTATTTGCGAATGATATTCTTATGCAGGAAGGTTCTCCAAACGCATCCCCGCTAACAGTGGATACATGAGCTGTATTAAGCAGATACATGCAAAGTTCACTGGCATTATTTATTGCTCCATTCCCCACTTTCCTTCCGAAATAACTTTTTACTTCAGGGAAAATATAAAATGCTCCATCAGGCTCACTATATTTTATACCGGGAATTTCTTCAAGTAATTCCATTACCCTTTTNNCCATCTCATAGGTAGTGCCAAGGGGGGAATCAAGCGCAGTGATTGCCGCACGCTGTGCTATAGAATTGGTCCCACTAGTAAATTGTCCCTGGATTTTTTCGCACGCTTTCGCAATTTCAACCGGCGCAGCGATATATCCCAGTCTCCACCCTGTCATTGCAAAGCCCTTACTTAAACCATTTACTATAATGACCCGGTCTTTCAGATAATCGAATTGAGCAATACTCTGGTGACCGCCGCCGTCATCATGGGCATAATTGATATATTCGTAAATCTCATCGCTGATGATAAATATTCCCGGATATTTTTGAAATACTTTCGCAAGGGCTTCCAATTCTTCTTTCGTATATACTGATCCGGTAGGATTGCAGGGAGATGAAAATATGAATAATTTGGTCTTGTTTGTAATGGCAGCTTCCAATTGTTTTGCTGTTAGTTTGAAACCGGTATCCATAATAGTTCTAATAAAAACGACCTTTCCCCGTCCCAATCTTGCGATTTCAGAATAGGAAACCCAATAAGGCGTCGGGATAATTATTTCATCATCATCATCAAGAATACTTAGCATAACATTAGCGATACTTTGCTTGGCACCTGTGCTTACTACTATCTGTTGCGGAGTATAGGTGAGCCCGTTATCACGTTTCAGTTTTCTGCAGATAGCTTCTCTAAGTTCCAGGTAACCGGGAACAGGGGTATAATGACTCCAGTTTTCATCAATGGCCTTTTTAGCTGCTTCCTTTATATGTTCCGGTGTGTTGAAATCCGGTTCGCCTACACTAAGATCCACCACATCAATTCCCTGTGCTCTCAATTCGCGGCCTAATTTGGCCATTTTCAGGGTTTCGGGTTCACTAAATCTCGCTAAGTTTGAAGAAAGTTGCATGAAATATATTTTGATAAAAATTTTTGCAAAAATAAGAGAATGAAACTTTTGAAGACAAATCTTTATTTGTCATATAAAATTCTGAAAGAAGAGAGGTCTGGAGGGTAAGTTCTTTTTCTGTTCAATTCATAATCATATAAAACCTTTCCGAGGTTTTTCATAAAGGGGAATCCAAGTGAGTCATATTCATAATTATCGTCATTTACTATACTATTTGTATTGCAATTAATAGCTGCGGATACAAAAAATTCAATATTCTTATCAAGATCGATTATATAGACTACATCTACCAACTCGCCATATGCATCGCCAACTTTATTGAAAATGCGGATACTTTTAGGCAATGGTTCATTTCGTGCTCCATATAATAAAAATTTCTCATAAGCGTCAGGAAATTGGCTTGAATCGTAAGGGGGATAGACGGATTCTGAAGGAAACTCAGACATATATTTTTGTAAAAAAGCATAATCGCTATCCTGAATATTAAACCTTTGGTATTCTTTTGCTGCCTGTGGAAAAATAGCACTTCTCAATATATGATGAAGATCCTGAAGGCTTAACCTGTTTTTATGTGAAAAATCCATAGGAGAATCTATGATTCGGCCATTATTATAATGCGCTTTTCCTAAAGAGTCATTCCTTTCGGCATAAACTTCCTTATTATAGGTAAGCGGCTGACTATAAAGAACATTGTTGTTACTGTCCAGGAACTTTACCGGATTCGTATGCCTGTTTTCATCTTCCGTAAGAGAAATCTCCAACCGATGCAGGACTTGAGCATCCAAATATCCTTTTTCATGGAGCTGGTCATTAATGTATTGCTGCCCTAAAAATTCATAAAGCCTGTTAAAGGCTTCATTATCACTAACGAGCAAAACTCTTTTGATGTAGTTTTCTATTGTTGGTCTACCGTCAATTGTTTGTGGATCATTATAAGTAACAGTCTGCCCATTATAATTAGCCTCAGTAATCATCGTCGTATTTATAGTAATTCCGGCATTTCTCAGTTCATTAAGTTTTTGCAAGGCGAGTAATACTGCCGGAAGTTTCACTGTGGATGCAGGGTAGAAATATTGGGTAGAATCAACATTAAAATCNNTAATAGTCTTTAAAATGAGGCTGATTGTTCCGGTCCCTGTTAATCTGGGTATAAATTATCTGTACATTCCAGGTTTTCCTGTTTTCTAAAATATTGTCAAAATATTGCGGATATCTATCCACGAGTTTTAACAAAAAAGGATCATTCCTTGAATGATCAATCATTGGCAGTGGTTTAATTACTGTTGTGTCATTTATTATTGGCAAAATTGTATCGATGTTATTTGCAGTATTCACGGTTGTTATTTTACGGGAAGGGCTGCAGGCATAAAATAAAATAACTATTACAAAAGCAGGAAATAATAATTTTATTTTCATGAAAAAATGTTACCTCAAAAATAGATAAATACATCCTGCCATCCGCTTTTGTCCTATCCTAAGTAGCTCCCATTATCTATAAAATGATAGACTTGTTTAACTCCAAAACCTTATCTTTGCAAACTTCTAAAAATTAAGATATGAAATTGAAAGGTCTGGTATGGTTTTTTGCCATTACACTTATTCTAATATCCCTATATCAACTGTCATTCACATGGGTTGTAAATAATTACGAAGCAAAAGTAAAACTTAAGGCAGAGAAAAATGTGAAAATGGCCAATCCGGGAGTTACAGGAGACCAAAAAGATGCTCTTGTAAAAACACAATTTCAACACCTGCTTGACAGCAGTCGTGATGTAAAAATTTATCCGCTCCTGGGAACTTCCTATCTGAAATGCAAAGAAAATGAATTGAACCTGGGTCTTGACCTTCAGGGTGGAATGAATGTAACGCTAAATGTAGACCTTCAAGGCGTTATAAAATCCTTAAGTAATAATCCCAAAGACCCCGAATTGGTTAATGCATTAAATACAGCAAATGCAGAAAAAGTGAATAGTGATGTGGATTATATTACCTTATTCGGCCAGGTATTTAAGCGTCAAAACCCTGGGGTCAACCTTGCTTCATTATTTGCAGGAGTGGGCAAAAGTATTAAGATCACTGATAATGATCAACAGGTATTGGACCAGTTAGAGGCTACTTCAA
>PKYU01000555.1 GCA_003132765.1 Chitinophagaceae bacterium
TTTTGATACCTCGTCAGCTTGGCTGCGAGGTAGTTCATTTAAGATAAAACATACAAGAAGACCAGATTTTTAGAATCCATGCCGAAAAAATGTTTTACCCGGATAGCCTTAAACAAAAAAGTTGCTGGCTAAAAATTAATCATGAAGATCTTAACAACCGCAACTCACAGTGAAGGATATTTCACCTTGCTTAAACAAACTTCAGAAGACTGGGGGTACCAATTATCTGTTTTAGGCTGGAGGCAACCATGGAAAGGATTTGCCTGGAAAATTGAATTGTACGCACTGGAACTAAAGACCATCGCACCAAATGAAATTGTTATTTGCGTTGATGCATANNGTCCGCCTGAGGAAGTAATGAGCAAATTCCTCGACACGCACCACCCGATTGTATTCTCGGGACAGCGGTACTTTCCAGGGCAATCATGGATGCGCATCCTCGCCGATAAACTGATGAGTGACAGCCATGATAATTTTATCAGGAACCGAATTAATGACCTGTATGACTATAGCCGTCCCTGTATGGGCTTATTAATCGGCTATGCCGGAAAATTGGCGGAACTTTTTGATGCGTTACTGGAAATTGAAAAAGAAGAAGCAATCAATAACGACCAGATACTTCTCAACAAATATTACCTGAAAAATCCCGGAAGTATTTTTCTTGACAGTTCCTGCACCATATTTCAAAACCTTTGGCGAACCGGATGGGGATTGTTTGGAAAGATAAATCCGCACAATACCAGGTGTGAAATTGATATCTATTTTGATGAACAATATAAAAGGAAAAGGNNTCCATTGGATCTGTATAAGAGCTGGCATTACTGGGAATACAGCATCATGTATTTCTTAAAAAGAGGAGTAAGATTTTTCGGTCGCTGGATATTTGGAATACTGCTCCTGATATTAGTAGGATTCATGTTAATTTATTATTTATTCGGTTGAATGTTTTATTTTGTTGGCCAGTCTTCATTCATGATTACATCAAAATGTGGCGCCATCCATTATCTCCCCGGCTGTATGTTGCCTATAACCTTATTAGGATATCTTAAAAATTATTATGAGTCGAAATCTTCTTCAATGAACTGAATGTTCAACATTTCCTATTATCAAAAATGACCCTTTGATGGACTAAATTACTAATGCAAACCATTATCTTACGTTTTTGTTTTTTATGAATACATGATAGTCGGTTCCGGACAGGTTCATCTGTTATATTTTGAAATTGTTTATTAAAAATTAAGTGAAAATGTTTTCAGCAAAATTTAAGGAGCATGTAAAAATTAAGATTCCCTTCACCAAGAGCGGATCGGGGAATCTGGATGTGTCAACAAAGAAGAAACTCAGTGAAGTTTCTCAAAATAATAGTGACGTTTTCTTGTCAATTCTTTCCAGTAATATCGAAGGGCTCAGCGAAGAGCAGGTTGGGGAAAGACAAAAAGAATTTGGCCTGAATGAAATTCATCATGAAAAAGCGCCATCCTGGGTTGCGCAATTATTGCATTCCTTTATTTTCCCTTTCAATGCGGTGCTGATGATCATTGCAATTATTACCTACCTGACAGACGTGCTTTTCTCAAATGCAGAAGAAAAAGACTATAAAACAATCATACTTCTGAGTGTGATGATTTTGCTCAGCTCCTTAATACGGTTTTGGCAGGAATTCAAGAGTAATAAAGCGGCGGAAACATTAAAGGGAATGATAAAAACCACAGCGAATGTTTTAAGAAAAGAAACAGGCAGGCAGGAAATAAATATCAGGGACCTGGTACCCGGTGATATTATTTATTTATCGGCCGGCGACATGATGCCAGCTGATTGCCGGGTAATTCATTCAAAGGATTTATTTATCAGTCAGTCTATGCTTACCGGTGAGTCTTTGCCGGTTGAAAAAAGAAGTACAGAAGAACCAGATGCGGGCAAAAAATCTCCACTTGAACTGGATAATATTTGTTTCATGGGCACTAATGTTGCAAGCGGTTCCGCAGTGGCTGTTGCAGTGGTTACAGGTGATAAAACATATTTCGGTTCATTGAGCAAAGCAATTACAGGTGACCGCACTGAAACCAGTTTTGACAAAGGCGTAAAAAGTGTAAGTTTCCTGCTTATCCGCTTCATGATGATTATGGTTCCCCTCGTATTTTTTATCAATGGCTTTACAAAGGGTAACTGGCTTGAAGCGTTACTTTTTGGTATATCCGTTGCAGTTGGTTTAACTCCAGAGATGCTGCCCATGATTGTAACAACCAATCTTGCCAAAGGGGCCTTAAGTATGAGCAAAAGAAAAGTTATTGTAAAACGCCTGAATGCCATTCAGAATATTGGTGCAATGGATATTTTATGCACTGATAAAACAGGTACTTTAACATTGGATAAGATTGTTTTAGAAAAGCACCTGAATGTTCTTGGTGATGAGGATGATGAAGTATTAAAATGGGCCTACCTGAACAGCTACCACCAGACAGGATTAAAAAACCTCATGGATAAAGCAATTCTGGAACATGCGGAATTGCATTCCGTTTTGCATGCAGAAGACCAGTATAAAAAAGTGGATGAGATCCCGTTTGACTTCCACCGCAGGAGAATGAGCGTAATACTTGAAATGCAAAATGGCAAAGACCTCCTGATTTGTAAAGGAGCTGTTGAAGAAATGCTTGAAGTATGTTCCTATTCATTTGATCCCGGCGAGGATAGGAAACTTCATATAGAACAGGATGCCATAATGCCGATGGACGAAAAGATGCGTCA
>PKYU01000436.1 GCA_003132765.1 Chitinophagaceae bacterium
CAAGTCTTTCTGCCAAAATACTAAATCAAGGCAGGTTAAAAGACCCCCATACAGAAATAAAACCTCCTTAAATTATCAGTTAATCAGCCCTTGATCCGGGAAAACAGAATTTGCAATTTTACATCATGAACCCGATTATATTAACTACACAACTTTCGAAAAAAAATTAAATGAAACATTCACCCTAAATTATTTTTTATGAAAGGATTAATCTTTATTCCGGATATTTCAGGATACACAAATTTTGTAAATAGTGTTCCTATTGATCTTGGCGTTAAAATTATCAAAGATCTTCTGAACGTTATTATCCAGGCAAACCCTCTGAATATTACACTTTCCGAGATTGAAGGAGATGCTNNTGCTCCCAAAGATTTATTTGAAGGATTCAAAAAAATCTCGGAAGCTTTTGATGGCCGGTACAAGCACTTAAAAGCAAAATATAAGATAACAGCTGATCTTTGCCTTAAGGTAATTGTTCATTACGGCGATTTGAAATTATACAATGTCCTTGGCTTTAAAACATTGTATGGAGAAGCAGTGATCGAATCTCACCGGTTATTAAAGAATGGCGAAGGTTGTTCCAATTATATCCTGATAACGGAAGATTATTTTGATGCCGTGAAGGGAAAGGCAACGGTTAATAAAATACAACAGCCGGATTTTTCTCATAATTTTTCCAGATTCTTTACGGGGTTAAGAACGATAAGTTATTACCTGTACAGCAATCTTCCAATTGAAAAAAATAATTCTTCTTATGTATTTGCCTGATCATAAAATTCGCAAAAAACGAGTCCTGAAAGCTTACGTATGTTATGGTTATTTACAATTGTATTTACTCCACCGGATGTTGGTAAATACCCAGTACGTTTCCTGCAGGGTCACTGAAAAGCGCTGTTATTTCCGGGGCATCCTTTCCAAGGGGTCGTTCTATTTTACCACCATGGGCAATGATGGAGTCAACAGTGGCCCGGGCATCATCTACCATAATCGAAATTATAATTCCGGGATCAGACAAAGGTTTCCGGCCCGTTACCCATGTTCCGCTTACCTCGCCCACACTATCATCAAATGCCAGGCTTCCATCTTCACGCTCCCTGATACGCCAGCCAAAAACTTCTTTGTAAAATAACATGGATACCCGTGGATCCCGGGCAGGAATTTCGAGGTAACATATTTTACCATTACCAAAAGTTGGTTGCTTATTTTCCATAATTAATAGGTTTTACTGGATTCAGAAATGGTATTAAAGTAATATAAAATTTATAGAATCCGGGATAAACCTGGTGCATTTATTTACCGCCAGAAAAATATTTAAATTGAGATCCATGAAATAAATAATATTTTTCTTGATCTGGGATATTGGATAGGGGGAAATAATACTGGTAACTTTGCGTGAATTCTTAATAAATTAAAGACAGATAAATTAAATATATGTATAGAAATATTGATAAAATAATATCAGCACCTCTTGTAAATATGGGTCCGGTCAGTTTGCGCCAGCCTATACCCATTGAGGGCACGGAGCAAATAAGCCCTGTAATTCTGCTGCATCATTTCGACATTATGATGGAACCAGGGAAAGGTAATTTTGATGTGCCGCCTCATCCGCACAGGGGTTTTATGCCTATTACGTTTATGTATGAAGGTGCAGTAGAGCATGATGACTCCCTCGGAAATACAAAGGTTATTGGGGATAATGAAGTCCAATGGATAAATGCANNATTCAACTTTGGATAAACCTGAAGGCTGCAGATAAAATGAAAACGCCTTCATACCAGCCCATTATGGGCGATGAAATCGTTTTGATAGAAAAAGAAGGAGTGGAGTTCAGATTGGTTTCCGGAAGTTTCGAAGGAAAAAAAGGACCTGCAAAATCAGATGTGCTCACGGCGATGATCAGGATGAAAGAAGGAAGCACTTTCAAATTCACTCAGTCTGCTAAAGACAATGTAATAGTTTATATGCTTGAAGGNNGAGATAAATGGCGAAAAAACTGTGAACCGATACGACCTGGTTTCATTTGAACATTCAACTGGAGACATCTTATTAGAGGCAGAAAGCAATTGTGCCGTATTGTTAGTTAGCGGAGAGCCAATCAATGAGCCTTTGGTTAGTCATGGTCCTTTTGTAATGAATACCCAAACAGAAATAATGGAAGCGATGAGAGATTACCAATCAGGAAAAATGGGTTTTTTGTATTAATGGAATGAAAAGGCTGTGATCTTAAACGGCAACCAATTTGCCTCAAAGTTTGATGGAGTTGCGTCATTTTTAGATTTNNCAAAACCTTTTGAGGGCTTAAGAATTGCATTTACCTCTTATCAATTAATAATATTTCCTTAACACCTTTTCAATATATTTGTCGTCTTTTTAGCAATTTCATAATTAAAAAATAAAATACAAACATGAAAAAATTATTAACAATGGCCGTGCTTGCTTCAGGAATAATGTTAAGCATGCAGGCAAATGCACAACAGGCTGAAGACAAAAGCAAAAGGCCCAGCCCCCCTGCTTTGGCGAAGGAAAAAATTAAAAGCGGCGCTACTATATCTATAGATTATAGCCAGCCTTCGGTAAAGGGCAGAACGATCGGCAAAGATCTTGAGCCAATGGCTGGACAGGTTTGGCGTACCGGAGCTAATGAGGCTTCCGTATTCGAAACGGATAAAGATGTGCAGGTGAATGGGAAAAAATTACCAGCAGGTAAATATGGACTTTTTACGATATTTAATGGTAATGATGTAACGGTAA
>PKYU01000502.1 GCA_003132765.1 Chitinophagaceae bacterium
AAAACTTTGAAAAATAAGGATAAAGTGAAGGTGGTTCCTAAAAGCGAATTGTTTGACACGAAGAAATAAGAATCTTCCTGAAATAAATTAATGGGTACTCTATAAATTGGTTTCTTATTTTTCAGTTGAATAGATTTTCTGCCTTCAAAATACTTTCCGGCTTTCCAACATCAATAAACTTTGAATTGCTATGGTCAAATGCAATAACAGATTGTGTTTTGGCAAGTTCAAGGTAAAGATCAACCATAGAGAATTTCCCTTCCATTTTTATCAAAGGAAATATCCCGGGAGAAATAACATGAATTCCGCTAAATGCTTTTGGATAAAATTCCGAGGCATTCCGGACTATTTTTTGCTCACCGGTTTTCACGTTTTTCCACCCGCATAATTGAGATTTACTGTTAAACAAGAAATAACGGCTGGTATCCCTTACAGTTACGGCAAGTGTAGCAATAGGGCTTTTGTTCTTGTGCATATTAATCATAGAACTCAAATCCATATCAGTAAGCACATCCACATTTATCAATACAAAAGGTGAGGTATCATCCTTGAAATACCAACCGGCCTTTTTAAGGCCTCCACCGGTATCAAGTATCTCATTCGTTTCATCAGAAATTGAAATCCTGCTGCCAAACCAATTATTAACTAAGATGAATTCCCTTACCTGGTCTGCAAAATGGTGCACATTAATAATAATTTCATTAATACCAAATCTGGCCAGGTATTGAATATTCCTTTGCAATAATGTTTTACGATTTATTACAACCAGCGCCTTGGGATGCTTATCAGTAAATGGTTTCAGGCGGGTACCCAAGCCTGCTGCAAGGATCATTGCTTTCATATTATTATCTTAAAACCCTTTCTTTTCATGAATATTCTGTTCTATATGATGTAAATCTACTTTCACCTTAAACTTGTTTCGCAGGTGGCGTGTCAGAGCATCAGCAGCATAAACACTTCTGTGTTTCCCGCCGGTGCATCCGAAATTTATCATGAGGGATGAAAAGCCCCGCCTGATATAATCTTCCACTGCTATATCAACAAGATTATAAACGCTGTTTAAAAATTCCGGCATTTTAGATTGTTGTTCCAAAAAATCCATCACGGGTTTATCTCTGCCGGTTACCTGTTTAAATTCCTCAAGCCGGCCCGGGTTCATCAGGCCCCTGCAGTCAAACACAAAACCTCCTCCGTTATCGCTTGAATCAGCGGGATAACCTGTTTTTAAATAAGAGAAGCTGTTGATTTGTACAATCAACGGAGTTGAATCATCAGCCTGCACCGGCTTAAATGTGTCTATTACGCTATCCCGGATAATCAATTGTAAGATTCTTTCGAATTCGGTTAAGGCAATCCCTGTTTCCTTATTTTCCAAAAACCATTTTAGATTTGTAAGCGCCAGGGGAATGCTAATTAAAAAGTGTGCTTTCCTTTCAAATAAGCCCCGGAAACCATAAGCGCCCAAAACCTGCAGAAGCCTTATAAGCACATAACCGTTATATTGACTTACAAAACTCAAACGGTCCAGCGGTTTTTTCAAAATTTCACCGGCGCAATCCATATAATAATCAAGTAATGAATTTTTCCATTCATCCGGAAGATTTGCCTTAGCCTGCCAAAGCAAAGAAGCTACATCATATTGCAGGGCGCCTTTCATGCCTCCCTGGTAATCTATAAAATGCACTTCATCATTCTTAATATAGATGTTCCTGCTTTGAAAATCCCTGAACATGAAATACTTATTTTTTGCATGATCAAGGTAGGTGCTCAAAGCCTCAAAATCATTAATTAGTTTTTCTTTGTCGTAAGGGATTTTTAACGTGTCGAGAAAATAATATTTGAAATAGAGCAGATCACTCATAATGGCTTGCCTGCCGAATTCTTTGGATGTGATGCAGTAATCATAATTGATAACACTATCGCCTTTTATCTGTAGCCAGGCAAGGGCTTTCAGGCTTTTTTTAAACAACTCCGAAATATCATTTGTAAGACCATTGGCTTCCAGTTTGTCCAATAATGAAGCAGATCCAAGGTCTTCTTGTAGGTATATTTTCTGATCGGGATGGACTGAATAAATTTCTGGAACAGGCGCATGAATTTTTAATAATGCCTTTGAAAAATGCAAAAAGGCAATGTTTTCTTTTACATTTTCATTATAGGTAGCAATGTATGACCCTGTATCAGTTATAATTCGGAAATACATTCGGTCACTACCAGATTTCGGAACTTTTTCGAAAAATACTATCGGGTTAGAATTAAAAGTTTGAAAAAATGCCTTTACTTGTTCAATGATCCTTTCCATGAATATTTTTGGGTTAGGGTAAAAATAGACTTTTTTGTGTTTTTGCTTTTCATCGGGAGTATTGTTGGGCTTTTGGTTGATTATCTCAAGTGAAAAAATGATTCAAAAAAATTTTGTGTAACCAAATGGTTTCCTATATTTGTAACCGATTGGTTACATAAAAAATATTGATGAGAAGAGACGTATTTCAGGCGATAGCAGATCCAACACGAAGAGCGATCATTGGAATGATTGCCCGGCAGCCCGTACACCTTAACGGGGTGGCAGAAAAATTCGAAATAAGCAGGCCGGCCATTTCAAAGCATATAAAAATTCTGACTGAATGTGGACTCATATCTATAAAACATCGGGGAAGACATCGCTATTGCGAAGCAAATCTGCAAAAGCTTACCGAGGTTACCGATTGGGTGGAGCAATACAGGAAATTTTGGGAACATAAATTGGATGCACTTGAATTTTACCTGGATTCTATTCAAAAAAAGGAAAAACAAAAACGTCAAAAGGGCAATATTAAGGGTAAGAAGAAAATTGCTTCAGCATCTTAATAATACAATACAGAATTTAAAACACACTGGTATGGCAACAATCAAATCATCAGTTTCAAAGCGTGAACTAATCATCACTCGGCTGATCAATGCACCTGTAAAATTGGTTTGGGAAGCATGGACCAATCCTGAACATATCAAATATTGGTGGGGACCCAACGGATTCCGGAGTACCATTTTCAAAATGGATGTAAAACCAGGCGGGGTTTGGGAGTTTATAATGCATGGCCCTGATGGGAAAGACTATAAAAACAAGAGCATCTATAAAGAAGTGGTAAAGTACAAAAAGCTTTCTACTGACCATTTGGCTCCAAATTTTCGCTTTACTGTGAACTTTACAGATCAGGGAAAAAAAACGTTGATTTCGATCCGGATGCTTTTTGAATCAGCAGCACAAAAAGATAAGATTGTAAAAGAATTTGGTGCGGAAGGAGGCCTGAAACAAAACGTGGATAAGCTGGAAATGTAGATAGAGGAAGGATACCCTGCAGAAGAAATAACTTTTACCCGGCTTATTAAAGCCCCGAGGGAGCTGGTTTATAAAGCCTGGACCGAACCGGAAATGCTTTCGAAATGGTGGGGGCCAGAAGGATTCTCCAATCCCGTTNNAGAAGTTCATGAAATTATCGTCCCTGAAAAAATAATTTTTACCAGCGCCGCCCTTGATAAGGATGATTCGCGACTTTTCGAAGTCATGAATACGGTTGTGTTTACACAAGAAGGGGATAAAACAAGGCTTACGTTATCCGTAAAAGTCTCAAAAATTAAACCAGGAAGTGAAATGCATCTTAAAGGGATGAATGAAGGGTGGAGCCAAAGCCTGCTTCGATTTATTAACTTTACTCAAGATCTTAATAAAGTAAAACCTGTTATATGAAAAGGATAAATATTTTTTATTGGATCTCCACGATTCTTTTTGCAGCTTTAATGCTTGTTTCAGCAATACCGGATATGTTGGTTACCCTGGACGCTACAAAATTTATGGCGGGCATCTTACACTATCCCGATTACCCCTATAATAGGCCCCCAAGGTGGCTGGATATTTATGCTCATATGGTTTATTCCGCTGGTAGTTTCCTATAATTATTATCATAAAAGATTGAGAACTTCCCTGCCGAAAGTATGAGAGATTGATTTTTTAGAATGAGAAGTCTTATATTTTTTTCATTTTCCCTCTCACAGGTATCTCATAGCCAAACGGCTTCCTTTCTTTCGAAATTATATCAAAGATATCTTCCCAGGAGTTGATCAAAAGCTTGACTATTTCCCAATGCTTATCCATACCTTTTTGCATCTTTAAAAAGAAGATTCCAATTTTATATTCTTTACATAGCTGATATTGAAATCTTGTTTTGTGAATATTTAGATCCTTGGTTATGAGAACACCATTATTACTGCCAATGAATGGAATAATGATTTCATCTGGTTGACCCTTCCCCAATTTAATTTTCGTCGAATAAACAATTATATCTTTAAAATAACCTTTATTCAGCGAGTTAAGGGCATCTGCTACATATTCTGAGAGATTCTCATCAATGTAGATTTCCATTATGCAGCAGGCTTTTTATAAAAAGAAATGGCATCGTTAACCTGTTTTTTTGTAAGATCGTAAAGAATACCAATAGCTTCAATTGGTTCCCCGCTTTCATACATTGAAAAGATTACCTCTGCATTTATATTTGTACCGTTCAATATTGGCTGGCCAAACTGATTGTGAGGATTAATTACTACATCACTTTGTTTTCCTGCAGGCCAGAATTTTTCTGCTATTTTATTTGAATTAAATTCAATCTTACCAGCAAATTTTCTTATAAATTCTACAAAATCAGTTTGCTTTGTACCATCAGCTTTAACGATACTATCTTTGAATTCAAACCAAATTTTTTTTCCATCACTTAATATTTTATCACTTGCAAATGGATAAGGAATTTTGAGATCTTTAACCATAGCAGTTCTGGATTTTAAGATCTCCTTTGGTGTTACACCTAATTCCTGTAGATGAAAACAAGTATATAATTCAATTAGTGTATAAAAGTTAACTGCTTTTATTTTGTTATCTAAAGACCAGGAATAGGTTTCGTTAAAAAATTTCTTACCCAATCTTTCATTCCAGTATTCATTTATATAACGGCGGACTTTATACTTAGGAATTCCCAAAAGATAACTTACATCAGGTATTGTATATATACCGGAGCCTAATTGTTGTTTATAGAGGGTTGTTGTTGACATTAATTTCAAAATTATGATTTATAAAATAAACTATGATTTAAGGAAAATAATCTTTTTTCTCAAAACAACTTCCCCTGCTCCCCCGGCCTTCTGAAAATACTCGTATCCAATTCCCAACGGTCTTCATTCATTCCATAGAGCTTTCCATATTTTTTATATTGTTGTTTTACCATTTCTGCAATATTTCCTTCCCCTCGCATGCGCACACCCCAGCGGCTGTCATTAACCTTACCGTTATGGCTGGCTTCAATTAAATGCCAAACCTTGTCCGCACGGTCAGGAAAATTTTTGTTTAGCCAGTCATGAAATAAAAATTTGACAGCGCCATTAAGCCGGATAAATGTATAAGCCGTAAATTTTGCGCCTGCTTCGCCGGCCTCTTTCATGATTCTTTGCATTTCATGTTCATTCAGCCCGGGTATCATTGGTCCCATCATTACGCCGGTATGTATGCCGGCAGCGCTCAATTCTTCGATTATCTTTAACCGTTGGTTGGCTATAGTTGTTCTTGGTTCCATAACTCTCCGAAGGTCTTCATTGAAGGATGTAATGGTGACCAGGACAGATACCAACCTCTTTTTTGCCATTTTTTGTAATATGTCTTTGTCTTTCAGTATCCGCGAATTCTTGGTGATAATGCCCAATGGCTGATTAAATTCATTGCACACTTCAAGAAGGCTCCTCGTAATCCTGTATTTCTGTTCTGCCGGCTGGTAGCAATCTGTATTTCCGCTTAACATGATCAGAGTGGGTTCATATTTTTTATTCATTAAAAATTTTCGCAGCATTTGAGGCGCATTCATTTTTACAATGATCTTACTTTCAAAATCGAGCCCTGCGCTGTAACCCCAGTATTCATGAACATTTCGTGCATAGCAATAGATACATCCATGCTCACAGCCGGCATACGGGTTCATGCTATACATCATGCTCAGATCGGGGCTGTCTACTTTATTTACAATACTCTTTACCTGTTGCTCGAGGTATTGTGTTGGCACTTTAGCTTCATCACTTCCGATAGCTATAGGGACATCAACAGCTTCTATTTCTTCCCTCACCAGCTGTTCTTTTAGGAATCTATTTTTAGTATTGAATTGAGCTCCGCGACCACTTAAATAAGGGTCGCCTCCTTCTTTTGGCAGTGGGGTAATTTTAAAGTGATCTTGTTTTAATTGTTTTGACATTATTAATTGATTAATAATTGTGGGAAGTTTTTCGTAGAAGTACTACTTACAGGAAAATATTTTCCTACTAAGAAAGAGCATGACGAAAAATACCTTGCGCTCTTCAGGACCTTGATGGAAACAATAATTTATTTTATTGAAAAATGTTTTTACTATTTAAATTAGTATAAATTTACTAAATAAATTAGGGGTTTGTCAAAAATATTTTTTATGAATTCGGTTAATCTTTTTACTTCAAATGATGGTGCAACCAAAACAGTTGGATCTTCAGGTTTTAAACCAGAAAATAAAACTGGTATTGACATTGATGGTAATGAAAATGGCATTGATCTGAATGAGGAATTAATTTATAACAGGAAGGAAACCTATTTTATGAGAGTTAACACTAATGTTATGAATGGAGCAGGTATATTTATAGGAGATGTTTTGATTGTGGATCGTTCATTGAAGGCAGCGGATGGTAAAGTGATCATCGCTCTTTTGAATGGCGATTTGTTGATAAGGCGGTTTGAAAATAAGAATAATATGATCAGCTTATTTGCGGATGCAACCAGGTTATCACCTATCTGTATTCAGGCAAATAGCCTGGATTTTTCGATTTGGGGTGTGGTAACTTATGTAATTCATAAACCCTGAAAAATGTAACCGAAAACTGAAATGCATTTACTTACTGACCCGTAATAATCTTCATGATCCGGAATACCAGTTATTGGCATTTTCCCAATGTATAAAAATTTATTCCGTCGCATTGTGCGAAGCAACTATTGTTATAGGTTTGATTATTACAACCACAGACATAGCTAATTGTTGGTGTTCAATTACAATTAGAGACTGCATGTCCCTGGATACAATTAATATCCAGGTTTTTTTTGCAGGAAATAAAAGGCACGAACAAGAGGAGAAAGGTAAACTTTACATATTTTTTAATAAATGGAAAATTAACACTTTCCGGATAATAGAATATTCATCTGGCAGTCATTTTTTATCAATTTTTTCTGGCGATAGCTTTTTCTGCTGCAATTACAATGTCCGGTGTATCCAAACCGTATTTTTTGAGAAGTTCCTCCGGCTTTCCGCTTTCTCCAAATGTATCTTTTGTGCCAACATATTCTATAGGAGCAGGAAAATTTCTTACTACTACATTTGCCACTGCATCTCCCATTCCACCCAAGATATTATGTTCTTCAGCAGTTACAGCACACTTTGTTTTTCTAATAGATTTTGTAATTGCCTCTTCATCCAAAGGCTTAATGGTATGAATATTTATCAATTCAACACTAATTCCTTTTTCTTCAAGAATTTTTGCCGCCTCTACTGCTTTCCAGACAAGGTGCCCGCAGGCAAAGATGGTTATGTCATTTCCTTCCGCCAGCACCTGCGCTTTACCTATNNATCAAATTTTTGATTTTCTTCTGTAAAATTTGGCCATTTGGGCCTGCCAAACCTAAGGTAAACAGGTCCTTTATAATCAGCTACAGCAAGCGTTGCGGCTTTTGTCTGGTTAAAATCACAAGGAACAACTACCGTCATACCGGGTAACATTCTGATTAATCCAATATCTTCTAAAATCTGGTGTGTGGCTCCGTCTTCACCTAAGGTAAGCCCGGCGTGTGATGCGCAGATCTTTACATTTTTGTTCCAATATGCTATTGATTGCCTTATCTGGTCGTATACTCTTCCGGTAGAAAAATTGGCGAAGGTTGTGGTAAATGGAATTTTACCTCCAATGGTTAAGCCCGCGGCAATACCCATCATATTTGCT
>PKYU01000081.1:0-4313 GCA_003132765.1 Chitinophagaceae bacterium
ATCTTTTTAAAAAAGGACTCATTTATCGAGGTGCCAGAATGATCAATTGGGATCCGGCAGCAAAAACAGCGTTGAGTGATGAAGAAGTGGAGTATAAAGAAATAACTGGTAAATTATACTATATAAAGTATGAATTAGTGGATTTAGACGTCAACGGACCTTCGAAAGCCAATAGCCTCCAATATATAGTAATTGCTACCCAGCGACCTGAAACAATAATGGGCGATACAGCAGTATGCGCCAATCCTGGTGATGAGAGATATGTGAATTTGAAAGGAAAGAAAGTAAAAGTTCCTTTGATCAATAAAGAAATTCCGGTAATATTTGACGAATATGTTGATAAAGATTTTGGAACAGGAATATTAAAAATTACACCAGCACATGATATAAACGACTACAATATTGGTCTCAAATATAACCTGCCTGTTGTGGATACATTAAATGAAGATGGAACCTTAAGTGAATCTGCACAAATTTATGTTGGTGAAGATCGCTTCACTGCAAGGAAAAAAATCGTAGAAGAACTGAAATTGAAAGGTTTATTAATTAAAGAGGAAGAATATACTACCAGGTTAGGTTACAGCCAGCGAACAAACTCCGTAACAGAGCCGAAGATTTCAACCCAATGGTTCGTGAAAATGAAAGAGATGGCTAAACCCGCACTGGAAGCTGTTACCTCCGGGAAAGTTAACATTCACCCCGGTGATAAATTTTTGGCAACCTACAAATACTGGATGGAAAATTTAAAAGACTGGTGCATCAGCCGTCAGCTTTGGTGGGGACAACAAATTCCTGCGTGGTATGATGAAGAAGGAAGATTTGTAGTAGCTGAAAATGCAGAAGAGGCAAGGGAATTTTACAAAAATCAATATTCAATCAACNNTAATAATTTAAAGCAAGACGAAGATGTTTTGGATACCTGGTTCTCATCCTGGTTATGGCCAATCGAAGTATTTAATGGAATTACAAATCCCGGCAATAAAGACATAAAATATTATTATCCAACCTCTGTGCTTGTTACCGGGCAGGACATTATTTTCTTCTGGGTGGCAAGAATGATCATGGCCGGAATGGAATACATGCACGAGAAACCTTTCAGTGATGTTTATTTTACTGGGATGGTGCGGGATAAGCAGGGAAGAAAAATGAGTAAGAGCCTTGGCAATAGCCCTGACCTGCTGCATCTCATTCATGAGTACGGCGCAGACGCTGTTCGTTTCGGGATTATGATTTCTTCTCCTGCCGGAAATGATCTTTTATTTGATGAAGCAAGTCTTGAGCAGGGAAAATTCTTTAATAACAAATTATGGAATGCTTTGAAATTGGTGAAGATGTGGTCTGAGCGCCAAGACAATCGTCCAGGCAATTTGCCAGCTAGGGAAAATAATTTTGCATTAGAATGGTTTGAAAACAGGTTGCATGAAGTGAGAAAAGTGATTGATATCTTAATGGGCCATTTCAAACTTAGCGAAGCACTGAAAACCTTGTATTCATTGATTTGGGATGACTTCTGTAGTTGGTACCTTGAATGGATAAAGCCGGGATTTGAACAAAAAATTTCAACTCATATTTATTTAAAAACCATCTCTTTCTTTGAAGATTTATTGCAGTTACTACACCCCTATATGCCCTTTATCACTGAAGAATTATATCATCTCTTAAAAGAGCAGGATGATGATCTTATGATAAAACAGTTCAATCCGGCGAAGGAATTTCATCAGGAAATTTTACAGCAGGGTGAAATTTTAACGGAACTTATTTCTGCCATTCGCGATGCAAGACATAAACATCATATTAAACCGAAAGAGGCCATAAAACTCTTTATAGAAACTGACAACAAAAACATCTATCAAAATATTGACAAGATACTCCTCAGGCAATTAAACGCAGAGAGCATCAGCTTCTCCACACGAACCGAAATCTCAACTATTACGATAGTCTCAGGAAAAGAAAAAATCTATATTGAAGCCAATATTGAAATAGACCTATCGCTGCAAAAAGAAAAATTACAGAAGGATCTGGATTATCTTAAAGGATTCCTAAATGCCATTGAGAAAAAATTAAGTAATGATAGATTTGTAAAAAATGCAAAGGAAGAGGTAATTGAATTGGAGCGTAAAAAGAAATCAGATGCGGAAGCTAAGATTCTTGCTATTGAACAAAGTCTCTCATCCTTAGCTTAAATCAGAATGATTAAGATGAATCGACCAAAACCATTATCATGAAAAAATTATTGAAGTATGTATTTTTTCTCTCCTTAATCTTTGGATTTCACCTAATATCTTTTTCCCAAAGACCGGTGATAACAAAAATTAAGAAATTTAAGCCTCCGGTAGTAAAAACTTTCTTAGGCATTCGTTCAAATGGTGATACGGTTACTATTGAGGAAGCGTCCCAATTGATAGGTCTGCCATTAAAAATTATGGACGCTAAAGAAAATATTTACAAAATCGATTCATATCATTTTCTTTATAAGAAAAGAGGGGAAATACAGGATGAAGAAACCGGAAGAAAAAATGCCACTTATACCACTGTTGCAGATATGTTCCGGGCAACTCCTCTCCCGCAAGTCTGGATAGATAACCTAAAAGGTGGTTTGCAAAAAAATGAAGAAATATATTTCTTTGATATAATTGTAAAAGATGAGGCAAACAGGATTTTTTATGCTCTGGATTTAAAAATATTTATTCAATAAATGAAATCCATAAGGCAAGCTGGAATTGAAGATATTCCAATTATCAGGGATCTTGCTTACATAATCTGGCCTGAAGCCTACGGCACTATTTTATCTCCGGAACAGCTCAGCTATATGCTTGACAGATTTTACAGCTTTCCTTCATTGGAATTGCAATTAAAGGACTACGATCATAATTTTATTCTTGTTCTTAATGAAGGTATACCTGTGGGTTTTGCCTCTTTCTCCCCCAAACAAAATGGAAAAGATGTAATCAGGCTTCATAAAATTTATATTTTGCCGCAGGAACAGGGAAATGGCACCGGAAAATTCCTGTTACAAAATGTAATTGAAGGTGGGAAGCAATTGGGAGGAACAAAACTTGAACTAAATGTGAATCAGTACAATAAAGCTCGTTTTTTCTATCTAAAACAGGGATTTATCATGATAGGAGAAGAAGATGTTGAAATTGGCGAAGGCTATTTCATGAACGATTATATTATNNTCCCAATTAATTGGCAAATCTTGCCATAAACTAAAGACATGGTGCCATTTATTAAATGGCCATTTTTCGTTTAAGAATTGCAATTATATTGGGTAAGATTATGTTTAGAAAGTAAGCTTCCACGAATTTGTGCAAGTATTGAAGTAGATATATTTTTTCATTTAAATGTTCTCTTTGGTTCATATCTAAACCCTTATTCAATATATAATAATACAGGAGACAGAAATCTACTTGCTTCTTTTGGATGTATTTATTAACCCCAAAACTTCCGATATCACAGGTTTATTTATAATTTTCGGTACTGATTATGGCCAAAGCAAAAATAATATGCCTCTTCACAATTCTTTTGACTTCCAAAATTTTTGGGCAGGCGAAATTTTTGGATAGCCTTAAGAACTGGATTTCAGAACATCCTGCCATCGATTCTCAATATATTCAAACATTACACCGAATAAGCTACCCTCTGAGTGAAAAAGACGACAAGCAATCATTTTCTTATTACGAAAGAGTATCTCACCTAAGTGACAGTTTGAATTTTACATACGGGAAGTCACTTGCCCAGATAAATCTTGGGATTTTACTCTATAATTCCGCAAATTTTGAGGCGAGCAATAATGCATTTTTTAAAGCGATAGATTATGCGGAGGCGTGTAATTCGAAGCGGCTCAAAGCAGTTTCATAAAATAATATTGGCGATAATTTCAAATCATTAAAAAATTATAATAAATACAGACAATATGCAAATGAAGCAATTATTCTAAACAAGCAATTGAATGCATGGAGAGGAATTGCTATAAATTATGAATTATTACAACANNATATGCAATTTTATCCGGGGAAAACTATATTCTGTCTCAATATTATCTTGGCTTTGCAAAACTGCACGCAATTAATAAAGAGACAGATTCGGCAAATCTTTATTTTGGCAAGGCTCTGCATGAAGCCCGAATAGAAAATGATCCGAGGAATGAATTCTTTGCCTTTCTTGGCAAGGCAAAATATTTGAAAAATTTACCAACCTCCTATAAAATGAATTACCTCGCAGCCAAGCTGATGAGGTATCAAAACAGCCTTAGCTTCTGCTTATGAAGCTTTTTGTATTCTTTCTCGGTTCCCTGGGATTTGACATATTGC
>PKYU01000081.1:4342-6279 GCA_003132765.1 Chitinophagaceae bacterium
CTTTGTATCAAAAAATGGACATGATCCTTGTCCGTTCCAATCTCTATAAAATCAATCTCATAGCGTTTCGATATCTCAAGGCATACTTCCTTCAAACTTTTATCAACTGCTTCCGAAAAAACAACTCGACGATACTTTGCAGGACATACGTAATGATACATTAAAACAGATACATTATGACTCTTATGTATATATTCACTCACCCCACAAAGGTAATATCAAAGGCGAAGCAGAGCTTCGCGGAACTAACCCCAAGAGATTAGAATTACTTGCCAGTGCATTACTTCCTGGCGAGGAATACACAGTATTATATTTGAATTTCAGATGCAGCAGAACAACTTTCATTATTATATGAAGAAAAAAAAGATAAAGATTCTTCACTAAAGTATTTTCGTATATACCTCACAGCTTTCGATTCCTTATTTTCATCCAACATTAGGCGAAACCTGATGATAAATGAATCAGAAAGTGTCATTAAACAAAAAGAAATGGAAAATGCCCATTTATTGGCGCTTTCTCAATTGCAAGAAAAACAGCTCATATTTAAAAATGCACTATTATTAGCTTTTATTATTCTGTTATTTCTTACAATAGTTATAGCAGTTTTTATAAACAATAACATAAAATCAAAAAGGAAAAGAACTGAATTTGCCCTAAAACAAAAAATCTCGGAATCGCAAATTCAATCGCTCAGAGCTCAGATGAATCCTCATTTCATTTTTAACAGCCTGAACAGTATTGAGAATTTTATGATGCAGAATGAAAAAAGAAAAGCAAGCGATTATCTGCACAAATTTGCATTGCTTATTCGAATCATTTTGGAAAGCAGCAGGAATGAAATGACTACCATACCCTTAGACATGGAAGCATTAAAATTGTACATTGAACTTGAACAAATTCGCTTTAATAATAAATTTCAATACAAAGAATATATAGATCCCCAACTTCGTGAAGGAGATTACAATGTTCCATCATTATTGATTCAGCCTTACGTTGAAAATGCCATCATACATGGAATTGCTCACAGCGACAAAAATGATTTGCAATTAAATATAAGTGTGGCTTTAGAAAAAGCTTTTATCAAATACACTATAGAGGATAACGGCATTGGAAGAACACAGGCCGAATCATATAAAAAAATAAACAAACTCCACCATGTAAGTTTAGGGCGAAAATTTCTGAAGACAGGATACATTTATTTAACCATGAAGAAAATCCAAATGGGCAAATCAAGATCACGGATTTGTTTGATTCAAATAACAAGCCGACAGGAACAAGGGTTGAGGTAAAATTAATACCTGTTTAATATGGAAAAGATAAGAGCTATATTAATAGATGATGAATTAAATAGTTTACAAAATCTCCAGAATAAACTGAAAGGTTTTTGTCCTGATGTGGCTGTTGTTGCAGTTTCCCAAAAGCCGGAAGAGGGGCTAATCCTAATAAAACGATTTCAGCCTGATGTTGTATTCCTCGATATTGAAATGCCAAAGATGAGTGGATTCAGGATGCTCGAGGAACTGGGCGAATATAATTTTGACATTATTTTTACTACAGCTTATAACCACTATTCCATTGATGCTATTCGCATCAGCGCTTTCGATTATTTGATAAAACCAATCGGCATCGAAGAGTTGCAGCACGCTGTGGAACGTTTAAGCAAAAGCCTTCATAAACAAACAAAAGAAAAAATCGATATTCTTAAAAGATCATTAAGTGATCAAAGAGGCCAGGAAGATAAAATTGCCATTTCAACATCGGAAGGGATAGATTTTATTCCGATAAAACATATCATGCATATTGAATCAAAATCTAATTACAGCAAAATTTTTCTGATAGAAAATAAGAGTATTACGGTTACTAAAATTTTAAAAGACTTTGAAGAGATGTTATTACCATATAATTTTTACCGGATTCACAATTCTCATCTCATCAAT
>PKYU01000139.1 GCA_003132765.1 Chitinophagaceae bacterium
TCCACTATGAAGAAGATCACCTGGTTCCTGAATCTGAATGTAATATCGAAAACACTAACTATTCAATAACGAAATGGTTTGACGAAACTCATTTCTATAAGAAAATAAGAATAAAAGATAAGACACTTCAGGATCCTATTGAATACCTTGAAAAAGTGGCCCGATTTACTTTAGGCGATTTCACAGAAATGCTTACTTACCATCAATTACAAATCCAGGAGGTATTTGGAGATTATAATTTTAATAAATACGATATAAAAAAATCTCCGCGTATGATCATTGTGGCTAAGAAAATGCAAAAACCATAAATGCTAATTCTTATTATTCATCAGCATCCATTTTGAAGTTTCATAAAATGCAGAAGTAAGCCGGGATAAATGAGCTTGCACCGAATCTTTTTGGGCCGGAGAAAGATTGAGCATATTTGAATTCATTGGCCAGAGTTCCTCGGTATTGATACGCAGGTTTTTTACAAAATAATAATCGTCAGTAACGAATCCAATATTTCCTTCATCGTGATGAATAATGAAAGCTCCATCTTCTTTATTTTTTGAGTGTAACAGGTCGCGGCCCAGTGTAGTATTCAGATAGGATAAATGTAACATCCCCGCAAGTGTGGGCAGCACATCTATTTGCGAAACGGCTTCTTTTCTCAATTGCGGCGTTATTAATTCCGGTGCATAAAATAAAAGAGGCACATGCTCATCAGTCAGGCGACCTGACGTCCAGGCCTTCGGGTACATTTCGGAAGCATCGCCTTCCAATCCATGATCACCAACAAATACAAAAATGGTATTGTTAAACCAACTTTCTGCCTTCGCTTTTTGAATTAATTTTTTAAAACAATAATCAGTATAGCAAAAGGACTGGTACTCTTTGATCGATTCGAAGCCGTATTTAAAAAGAGTATCCTCCGTAACGATCTTTCTTTCAAAATCAGAATCTGTCTCGGGAATAGTGAAGGGGCGGTGGTTGTCGGCAGTTTGAATAATTGCAAAGAATGGCTTCTTATTCTGCGACAAAACATTTTCCGCTTCGAGGAAAAGGCTTTTATCACTTATTCCCCACACATTTATCGAAGGCGATTTATACGAGCCCTCCTGGTGGAGATGAAGGCTATCAATATTTTTGACAAGTCCTTCAAAATTATTAAAATCGCTGTTGCCCCCCAGGAAATAATATTTTTGATAATCAACAAAGTCATTAATAATAGTATGCTGATTAATGGCCGCCGGGTTGCGGGAAGAAAATTCCGAAAGTTGAACATCAGGTGTTCCCGTTAGTATCCCAAATATACCCCGTGCGGTTCCAAATGTGGGCGAAAAACAATGGTTAAAAAATAAACCGCTATCACAAAGTGATTTAAAAAAAGGGGTCGTGTTCAGTGGATTTCCGCTCATGCTGCTCTTGTACATGCTGAAGCTTTCACAAATAACCAAAATCACATTAGGCCTGCTTTCCAGAGCCTTACTGCCAGGCAAAACCAGCCGTGCATAATCTTTATCGACTGTATTTACAGAATCAAGTTGTAAAAAATCAGCCATTACAGGGAAATATGATTTTGCTTTTGCCTGCTCAAAAGATGGCTTTCTAAATTGCAAGGTTGTAAAAAAATTCTGCAATGGATTCAACGCGACATATGACCTGAAGTTATCATTCAGCTGAAATGCATCTTCCCATACCAATTGTTTTAAGGAAAAAATACCAAAAATGCACCACAGAAAAAACAATAAAACAGCCAAATGCCAGCCCCTACTTCCTTCTGCAATTCCTGCAGCATTCCTTCTGATCGTTTGCACATGGGTTTTCCTGAAAACTTTTGTTATCAGGAAAACTGCTATAGCAAGACCGGTGAGGATCCAAAACATAGGATAGCTTTGCCATAACATCTTAAAAGAAATTACCGGATCTTCTGCAAAATTGAGTGCGCTTGCATTTATGCGGGTATGGTTATAATTAAAGTTTCCGATGTCAGCCCCAAAAAAAAACAGTACGACCAGAGTTGTCAAAGCAAGGTAATAGAACCAGGCTCGTTTATTTCTTTCTGAAAAAAAAGGTGAAAACCTGGGGTGCAAGGAAAGTGCAACTATAGGCATTAATATGATGGCAATCCATTTCGCATCAAAACGGAAGCCAAGCCAGAATGAAGGCAGCAGGGATAAAAAATTAATATTTGCAGGTTTGAACAGAAGGACGGTAGAAATTCTGAAAAGTGAAAATATCAGCACATAAACAAACCAAAGTACAATTACCCAACGAATGGTTAAAGGAATTGTTCTTCGAATATTAGCTTTAAGTATCATGTTTTCAAAAGCATTTAGAAAGAATTCATTTTGTCTTTATTTTTGATTAATAGCATCCTTTTTAGAATTATGCTGCATCATGTAGCGGGCTGTTTCATAATAGGCCTGTGCCAGTTCTTTCAGGGCTTTACGGTCTTCTGCTATCGCCGGCGTTTCAGGCAGTGGTTCATTATTCCTCGATGACCTGAAATCTTCTGTCCCACTCAATAGATCCTGAATATAACAATATTCATCTGTAACGATGCCTATCTGCTTCAGGTTGGGATCAAATAAAAATGCAGCATTTTTAAACCTGGCAGAACTAACCGGAATTGTATCAAATAAATTCTTACCGATAGTAGTATTTGTGAAAGCTATATGAGCTAAAGCAGTTGCAGAAGGCACAAGGTCAACCTGGGAACAGGTCCTGTCTATCCTTTGCGGAGCGAGTAATGCAGGTGCATAAAAAAGTAAGGGCACATGTTGGGTCGTTAATCCATCCGTCTCCCATGCCTTTGGGAACATAGCCCCCACCTGGCCCCTGATGCCATGATCGCCTACAAAAACAAAAATGGTATTACTAAAATATTTTTCTTTTTTAGCCGCCCCTATAAAAGTTTCAAAACTAAAATCAGTATACCTGAAAGCATTCAATTCCTCATTACTCTGGAAACCGAATCTTTTAAGGGAATCGTCAGAATACTTTTTCAATTTAAACGCAGCCTTATCTTCATCGGGAATCGTGTATGGCCTGTGATTATCTGCAGTCTGAATCACTGCAAAAAACGGATGTGTTTCCTCTTTCAATACATTATTTGCTGCAAGAAAAAGCCGCTTGTCACTTATGCCCCAAACATCTATTGAACTTGCCTTATAATCGCCCTGTTCGTAAATATGAAGACCACTAATGTTATTGGTAAGTAATCCCCTGATATTGGCCCAGCTGGAGCTTCCCCCGATAAAGTAATATTTACCATAACCGGCATAATCGTTTATCAACGTATGCTGATCAACGGCAGCCGGGTTTCGGCTGGCCGTATTTGGATATTCAACATCCGGTATACCCGTTATAACAGCCCATATCCCACGGGCAGTGCCCCAGGAAGGCGTAAAACATCTGTCAAAAAAAATACCCTGTTTGCACATCTCATCGAAATAAGGAGTTGTATTTAATGGATTGCCCCACATACTGCTTTTATAAGCGCTGAAACTTTCGCATATTACTACTACCACGTTGGGAGTTTTCGCAACAGGTTGTGTATTAAAATACCTTTTATAATTTAACAAAGAACTATCCGGGTTTTTCACATCCAGATTATCAGCCATTAAAGGATAATACTCCCNNAAGCGTACTTAAAAAACTTTGAACAGGATTTAAAGAGAGGTTGGCTTTGAAATCATCATTAAATGAAAATGCGTCACTCCAGCGAAGTGGATATTGGTTCAATTTGCCAAAAATGCCGATACCTAAGACAGCAGCAAATAAAACGCCAATCACAATTCCGGAAAAGCCCATGCCCCGGTAAGTTGATCGCTGCATCTTATTAAACCACCTGTTTATTAATCCAAATAACAAAGCGGTATTGATGATAACAAGAAGAGCCAGTGTAAGAACGGGATAAGTTTGCCAAACCATGTGCATGGAAATTGCCGCATCTCCTGCAAAATTCAGAATGCTGGCATTGAGCCTTTGATGGAGGTAATCAAAATATTCGAAGTCAATAGCATACAACAGCGCCAGTGAAATAATGATTATGAAAAAATAAATTTTAAAAATTCTTCGGGAAATGGCATTCTCATAAGGATTACAATTTTTGGTAATCAATACCCAAACAATTACCAGGGCAAAGAGGATGCCCATATAGATTAAGGATGAAACCGACGCGTGGCCTTTTTTCATAAAAATAAGCAGCAGTACCATGATGACAATGGCAAGGACCAACTGGATTATAATTCCAATGGTGAAGCGGTTATTTTTATTGTACCTGATATGGAGATTCCCTATAACAAAAGGGAAAAGAACAATTCCGCAAACTATCCTGGTATCAAAATGCAATCCAAGGAGGATCGCATCAAAGCAGTTGCTAAATGTATATTGTAAAGCGTGGAAATGGATAAAAAATATAAATCGCATGAGCGTCATGAAAATCAAAAAAGCGATCCCGGTTAAAAACATCCACTTAACTAGGCGTGGTAATGCAATATTTTTCATGGAGAAAGGTAATCAGTTAATAAATGAATCTTTTATGCAATGGGTTTGGCCAATTCAGCAAAAGTAAATATTTAACCAGTGTTTTTATGCAATGGTTAAATTTGCGGAATTGAATCTTATAAATGTAAATACTGTCATGCACTTGCCCGACACCATAAAGCAACTGGATTATAAATTGTTTGCCATTACGAACGGGCAATGGCATTCACCTTTTTTTGATGAATTCTTTCCATTCATACGCGAACCGTTTCTCTGGGTTCCATTTTATTTTTTTTTAGTCTTATTTGCAACAATCAATTTCAAAAAAAAAGGATGGTATTGGGTACTATTTTTAGTACTTACGGCAAGCATCAGCGACCTGGTGAGCAGCAGGCTCATAAAAGAAAACTTCTTCAGGTTAAGGCCTTGCCACGACCCGCAATTGGCAGATTCTATCCGCTTTCTTGTGAGTTATTGCCCGGTCAGTTCAAGTTTTACTTCATCACATGCCGTTAATCATTTTGCAGCGGCAATGTTTATATTTACCACATTTAAGAAAGTATTGAGTCCAAAATGGGCTATTATTTTTTTATGGGCTTTCGCCATAGCCTATGCTCAGGTATATGTAGGAGTTCACTTTCCTTTTGATGTATTGTGCGGCTCAATAGCAGGTTTAATAATTGGCTACATTCCGGCAAAGATTTTTAACAACAGGATTGGCTTGCTGCCCAACTGAAAGAAAAATTTATGATTGCATTTATGGTCCTTTTTTTTCTAATTCTGCTCAATGCACTTTTTGTAATGAGTGAGATGGCATTAGTTTCCTCCAAAAAGAATAGGCTTGAAGGAAGTGCTGCAAAGGGAGATCTAAATTCCAAAGCAGCACTAAATTTAAAAGAGAACCCGGATGTTTTTTTATCAACTACACAAATTTATATAACTCTTGTAGCTATTTTAACAGGTGTGTACTCGGGGCAGANNATTTGAAACATATTTACAGCCATACCTGGAACGGGTAAATTTTTTAAACCCATACGCAGTAACTATTTCTACAGTTATCATTGTTATACTGGTAACCTTCTTATCCATTCTCTTTGGTGAATTAATCCCGAAAAGAATTGCCATAATGTATCCCGAAAGGATTTCCAAAATGGTTGCCCGGCCAATCAAGTTTTTAAGCAGCTTCTCGTATCCTATAGTTTGGATTTTAAGCTCTCTGACTGCAGGGATATTCAAAATCCTGAATATAAAGCCTCATACTAATAACCAGGTAACAGAGGAGGAAATAAAAGCCATGATCAATGAAGGCAGTGAATCAGGTATGATAGAAGAAGAAGAAAAAGATATTATAGAAAGAGTATTTCATCTCGGGGACAGGAATATTACTTCACTGATGACGCATCGTACAGATATTGTATGGTTCGAAATAAATGAAGAACTATCTTCCATTAAGGAAAAGATAAAAGAGTTTCAACATTCTGTTTACCCTCTTTGCAGAGAAAGTATTGATGACATAATGGGTATCATTTATGTAAAAGATTTATACGTCAACCCCCAAGCTTCGCTCTCTTCCCTGGCAAGAAAGGCATTATTTGTCCCCGAAAATAATTCTGCTTACCAGGTACTTGAAAAAATTAAGGGGANNTTGTTGATGAATATGGAAGCATGCTGGGTATGATCACTGTAAAGGATATTTTAAATGCCATCGTTGGTGAAATGCCGGAGGCAGAAGAAAATAATTATGAAATTACTTTAAGAAAGGATGGAAGTTACCTGGTAGATGCTCAAATTAAATTCTATGATTTCCTCAACTATTTTGATAAGACAGCCTGGGTAGACGAAATTGATAATGAATTTGACACACTTGCCGGTTTTATTTTAAATGAGTTAAAGCATATTCCGGCAACGGGTGAATCCTTTGAATGGCGGGGCTTTCGGTTTGAAATAGTTGATATGGACGGTCATCGTATTGATAAAGTTCTTATAAGCGTTTCTGATGAGATCAGGGAAGAAATGGATTAAAAAATCAGGATGGATTGATCTTTAGTCATTGCGTGGGTTCATTGATCAGCAATTTCCCAATCAATTATTATAGCTCAAACTCCTTATTAATTCTGCAGGTAATTTTGGCAATTTGTTTCTTTGAATTAAAAAAGTGGAAAGCCCTGCAATATCTTTAAATATATAATGACTATATAGAGTCCCTTCAAGATAAGCTCTGCCGACAGTATTACCGGTCCCGGCGCGCAAGCCAATCATACGCCTTACCATATCCATATGCTTATGCCTCCAGTTGGAAAGTTCATTATCAATCTCAATCAAAGAATCCAGAATCTGGTAGGAAGTCTGGAAAACAGGAAAATCGCGGTAAAGCATGATGAATAAAGCTGCCCGCATAGCCTTTGGAGAAAACATTGGTTTTGGTGGTAATTGATCAGCGGGTAAATTTTTAGTCTCTAAAAATATATAATCAAAATCATTGATTCTTCCGGCTTCCCGCGGGTTAAGCCCTATCTTATAAAGTTGCCTGTAATCGCTCCAGAAAATATGCAGGCTTGAATCAGCAGGGGAATTAATCTGATAATTTTTCCACAGTTCATTTTCAAAAAATGGCATTCTTTCCAGCCATTTATTTATAAGAAACAGAAGGTTTGTATCTTCTTCTAATTTATTTATTTTTTCAAAATCTTCCCGGTCAAAGCCTCCTTCATTGGTCCTTTTATAATAGTCCTTATTGTAACGATTTTCCATCCGTAAACCAAGCCTCGCTTCTATCAACCTGAACTGAAGACTCTGAAACCCGGAGGCAGGGACCAGTAAATTCCTGAATTCAAGAAAATCCAGCGGCGTCATGGTATTCAATAAAGTTATTTGCTTTGTAAGCAATTCAAATATCTTTAAGATCCGGTTCATCCGGTGTCGCACAAGATTCAAATCTTCGGAATTATCATCAATTATATTTTTTTTAAACACTCCCATTATGAAGTCCAGTTCAAATAGTATTTGTTTAAACCATAATTCATAAGCCTGGTGAATAATGATAAAAAGCATTTCATCATGAGCAGGTTCGTTACCTTTCCTGCCACTTTCGGGGTGTTGCGAATCAAGGATCTTATCCAACTCCAGGTAATCATGATAATACATTGTTTTATTTTCTGACATCATTTTAGAATTGTTTTACAAAATTAACCCGAATAATTTGTGGTCTCATACTCTTATTAAAATGAGTAAATTTATCGGTCTAAATGAATTAAATCAATAGATTTATCAAATAAAAATTATGAGAAAAAAAATATTGATCCAGGCAATCTTAATTTTAATCCTGGCATCTTTTAATTTATGCTTTTTTGAAAATGCAATTGCCCAGGAGAAAAATAATTCCAACGTCTTCTCGGTACACGCGGCATGGAGCGAGCAAAGCAATATTTATGAGGTAAACCTCAGGCAATATACTCGCTCATCTTCAATAAATGATTTTGAAAAAAGCTTACCAAGACTGAAAAGAATGGGTGTTGAAATCTTATGGTTTATGCCAATAAACCCCATTGGTATAGAAGAAACTAAAATGACAGAAAAAGATTTGGGAAGTTATTATTCCGTTCGCAATTATAAAGCCATAAATCCGGAATTTGGGACTATGGCCGACTGGAAGCATTTGGTGAAATATGCACACAGCTTAGGTTTAAAAGTAATTATTGACTGGGTTTCCAACCATACTTCCNNGACAGTCTTGGCAATACAGTTTACGATAATGATTATACTGATACCAGAAATTTGAATTTTGAAAATGAGGAATTGTGTGACAGCATGATTGATGTAATGAAATGGTGGGTAAAAATAGCAGGCATTGATGGATACAGGTGTGATCATGTAGATCCTATTCCTTTAGACTTCTGGAAGCGATGTATAGATTCCCTGAAGAAAATAAAGAATGTCTTCATGCTTGCCGAAAGCGAAAATCCGCAACTTCACTATGCAGGATTTGATGAGACTTATGGCTGGAGCGTGATGTGGGCAACAGTTGCTGTTGCGCAAGGAAAAAAGACGATCCCATATTTAGATTCAATCATCAATAAAAATATTTCCATTTTTCCTAAAAATGCCTACCGGCTGTATTTTACAACCAACCATGATGAGAACAGCTGGAACGGCACAGAATTTGAAAAATATGGAGATGCTTACAAAGCGTTTGCAGTATTTACCCAAACGATGTNNTGTATCAAAGTGTGCCATTAATTTACAGTGGACAGGAGGTTCCCAATAAAAGAAGGCTTAAATTTTTTACCAAGGACCCGATCATTTGGAATAAATATGCAATGGCTCCTTTTTACAGCACATTGCTTCATTTACGAAGGAAGAATCCAGCATTGGCCACCAATGCTGCTTATAAGAAATTACAAACAGGAAATGATATGGCCATTTTCGCCTATGTAAGGGAAAAGGCCGGGCATAAAATAGCAGTGATATTAAATTTATCGAAAGAGCCGCAGGAATTTACAATCCAGGAAAAAAAGATTTACGGAAATCCATTAAACGTTTTTTCAGGGAAGAAAGAAAAGTTACATGCAAATCATGTGTACAGCATGAAACCATGGGGATATATTCTGTATGAGTATAAATAAAACCGAATTGGGTTAGAAAAATATATTTTAATTTCTCCTGGTTTGCACCTGAAATAATAACTTTATAATAATCAAGTTTTATGGATAAAGTAAAAATTTTGAAGAACCGCGTAAAAAAATACATTGATAATGCTGACGAAAGTGTATTAAAGATGGGTTATGCCATGCTGGAAGTAAATGAAAAAAGTGACTGGTGGGATGATATTCCAATGGATGCAAAAAAATCAATTAATAAAGCCTTGAAAGATTTGGATGAAGGGAAGGGAATTTCAAATAAACATGTAAAAAAAATGCATCCGGAATGGTGTCAAAATAGTTTG
>PKYU01000558.1 GCA_003132765.1 Chitinophagaceae bacterium
TACGGGCATTAAGGTTGCTGGATATAAGTTGAAATAGAACAGTGCAATATTACCAAACCACTTTCTTCTAGATTTAATTAAAAATCAAATGATACCTCTATCTGCAATCAAACCTCAGTTCAATTATTTGTATCAGGTGGAGTCGCTTACTCGTGGTCACCTGCTGCAACTCTGGACAATCCGACAAGTACTACTCCTGTTGCTTCACCGCTTACTACCACTACATATACAGTAAAAATCACAGATAATTTTTCCTGCAATTATTTTGACTACGTAAGAATCAGCATATTGCCAGCTCCTGTATTTACCATTTCCCCGGATGGCTCAGTTTGCACAGTTGCTTCTTTGCAACTAACGGCATCGGGAGGTGATTCGTATATGTGGGAACCTGCCAGTGGATTAAATAATCCTGCTATCAGTAACCCTGTCGCCACACCGGAGACCACAACATCTTACACAGTTACCATTCATGAAAATACGTGTAATCAAACAGGAGTTCTTTCAACAACAGTACAGGTGTTTGCTCTCCAGGATGTAAAGGCATCGAGTTCAAATGATCTCACCTGTTCGGAAGGATCAAGCCAGCTAAATGCAACAGGCGCTTATACCTATGCGTGGTCTCCTGCCACAGGGTTGAATAACAGTAATATTCCGGACCCAATTACCACACCCGGAAATACTACTTTATATACAGTAACAGGTGAAGACATTAATGGATGTATTAACACCAACACTGTTACAGTAAAGACAGACTTCAACATGAATGCTCTTTATTTGAAGGCAAACTCATTTACTCCAAACGGAGATTACAAAAATGATTGTTTTGGCATAAAAGACTGGGGACTTGTTCAGAACCTTGACTTCAGCATTTATAACAGATTTGGTGAAAGGGTATTTCATACCAATGATGCCGGCACATGCTGGGATGGCACTTATCATCAACTGATGCAGGATGCAGATGTTTATGTTTACGTCATAAAGGCTAAAACTGCATGCGGAAATATTGAAAAGAAGGGAACGGTAACGTTAATCAGGTGAGCATTTCCGGCAATTCTGGAAAAGATCATTTATGAATTTCACTGGTAAAATGAAATTCAATTTCCGGGTTATTGGTTTTTTCTGTGTTTAAGAACCATTCGCTCTGCGCAAGGTATATGATATGGCCATCCTTGTCTTCCGCAATATTGGATGATTTAAATTTAATAAAATCCTGTAGTTTTTTAGAATCTTTTGAAGTCAGCCAGCAGGCTTTATAAAATGGAAGGGAAATCAGTTCAACAGAAGCGCTGTATTCATTTAAAAGACGGTATTGGATTACTTCAAACTGTAGTTCTCCCACGCACCCAATAATCTTTTTGTTTCCACCAAATTGAGTGAACAATTGGGCTACGCCTTCATCGGTAAGTTGTAACAGCCCTTTTTCAAGTTGCTTGGTCTTCATCGGATCCTTGTTGACAACTTCTTTAAATATTTCGGGGGAAAAAGAAGGAATTCCGGTGTAGTAATAATCTTCACCTTCAGTAAGGGTATCTCCTATTTTAAAACTTCCAGTATCAAATAATCCGATCACATCTCCGGGATAGGCTGTATCGATAACCTCTTTGTCCCTTGCTAAAAAACTATATGGATTACTAAACCTAACGTTTTTATCTAACCGCACATGATGAAAATATTTATTACGCTCAAATTTGCCTGAACAAACTCTTAAAAACGCAATCCTGTCGCGGTGCCTCGGGTCCAGGTTGGCATGTATCTTGAAAATGAACCCGCTGAATTTATCTTCTTCCGGTTCCACTACTCTTGTTGTTACTGCCCTGTGTTGAGGCAAGGGCGCAATTTGTATAAATGTTTCCAGCAGTTCCTTTACTCCAAAATTATTTATGGCGCTTCCGAAGAAAATCGGGGCAACTTTTCCGGCTAAATATGGCTCCCTGTCAAATTCCCCGTAANNCCTTCCAGCAATTCTACATCCTCTCTCAATTGAGCAGCATCCTTCTCCCCTATTTTTCTCTGTAAAATATCATCATCTAAATTTTCGAGAGGTAAGTAATCTTCCTCCGTTGCTTTTTGGTTAGGGTGAAATATCAAAAGGCTTTTTTCATACAAATTATAAACGCCTTTAAAATCCCTGCCCATATTAATGGGCCAGCTCAAAGGATGCAAACTGATCTTTAATTCTGATTCAATTTCATCCAAAAGATCAAAAGGATCTTTTCCGTCCCTGTCAAGCTTATTTACAAAAACAATTACCGGGGTATCTCTCATCCGGCAAACCTCCATGAGTCGACGAGTCTGCTCTTCTACTCCCTTTACGCAATCAATTACAAGAACGACGCTGTCTACGGCTGTTAGGGTGCGATAAGTATCTTCGGCAAAATCCTTATGACCCGGTGTGTCCAAAAGGTTCACGAGGGTATTTTTATATTCGAAACTCATCACAGAAGTGGCTACAGATATACCCCGTTGCTTTTCTATTTCCATGAAATCGGAAGTAGCGTGCTTTTTTATTTTATTGCTCTTAACAGCTCCTGCCGTTTGAATAGCACCACCAAATAATAAAAACTTTTCCGTTAATGTTGTCTTTCCTGCATCAGGATGAGAAATAATTGCAAAAGTTCTTCGC
The DNA here is from genome assembly GCA_003132765.1 of Chitinophagaceae bacterium. Classification (GTDB taxonomy): domain Bacteria; phylum Bacteroidota; class Bacteroidia; order Chitinophagales; family Chitinophagaceae; genus Ginsengibacter. The sequence continues at coordinate 2,624 of PKYU01000558.1, forward strand.
TTTTGAATTTCATGAATGAATTTCGAACTTATTTCAGCCTGCATAAATTATTTGCCTAAAAAATTTTGGCCGCGAAGGTACGGAATGAATGTCCGTTTCGGTATTTCTGCAATTAATAAACCAATAATGTCTGGAAAATTAACCCACATTGCAGGATAT
>PKYU01000068.1 GCA_003132765.1 Chitinophagaceae bacterium
ATAGGAGTAGTCCCAATAAAAGATTTAGATAGGTCATTGTTCAGTTCTAAATATTCATTTTCGTCTGAATCGCTTAATTGACCTCTTTTCTTTTTACTGTTTAAGACCTTCAGCCGATTCATTTTTAAAGAAATATTATCCTTATATAATTTGATGTTACCGTTTATTTCTCTTAAAAACTCTTTTTTTTCTGAAGCATCTTCCAAATGAGTTTTATCTTTGTCGATAATAAAAAACGAATTTATTGATTTACTTTCTTTCTTTGCTTTGATTGAGTCATTAGTCAGGATAAACGCTGGAAATCCTTTTAAACTTTTTGATAACTCTTTAAATATTACGTCTCCATTTACGTTGAATTTACCATTATGTTCTCTTAACCGATAATCAATTGCAATACCATCTATTCCTTCAGATTTTATATAGGAAACTAAATTGTCGATATTTTTAAAAGCTTTTATTTCTTTTACGTTAAAATCATCTTCGAAATAGTTATGAAGCCTGTTAAGTTCGGCCTGCTCTTCGTCAATAACTCCTAACGTATATTTATTTTTAGTCATTTTTTTAGATTTATTGTGTTAAGAAGAATACTGATTTCAAAACCTTTCGTAGCCTTATGTAATATTGCTTTTCCTTTATTTGCGTCTATTGCAGATTTGACAAGCCACATTCCGAGACCAGTACCAATTTCATTCCCCTCATCATCTCTCTTATTTGTCTCGAAGGGAATGAAGATGTCATTTATATTAGTAAAACTTTTATCTATCCCAGGTCCGCTATCTTTATATGCAATTTTTAATTGCTTCTTTTCATTGCTAATATCTATAGTTATAAGCTTTTTTCCTGAAAATCCATTTCTTTCAAAAGCTTCTATGGAGTTAGTAATCAAATTATCTAAAATTGTATCCAAATCCAGCTCGGAAATTTTAACAGTCAATAATTGCCTATCCGATTTTACATAATTTAATTTAAAAGTCACTTTTCTTTCCTTGAAAAGGGTTGACCAAAGCAATGAGAAACCACCAAAATAGTCTATAATGTTAACTTCTTTTATTTTGCGTCTTTCTCTTCTTGTCAAATCGATTGTAAACTCAACCCACTGTCTTAATTTATTGTCTGTTTTTTCTATTTCCTTAATAAGATTCAATGGATTTTTTCTTGGTTCCAGAGCCTGTAACTTCATTATATCTAATAGGGGTTCTAATTGCTTTTTTAAGTTATTTGTTCTTGAGGTCAGAGCATTTCTAATTCGCAAAAACTCATGAGAAAAACTTGCAATCATTATTCCCGCAGTAGCCATAGCCCTGGATATAGCAATTTCTTCATCTTTTACTTTTAATTGTTGCTCACGAATTATAATACCGCTCTTAAGAGTTCTGTTTTTATCCTTAGTTTCTTCCGGTGTATCAAGGTCTAATTCATTTTCCTGAGCAAGGCGCTGACTTTCTTCAATTATTTGTTGCTTAGGATTTGTAATTTTATACAATTCATTAAGACTTGCAAACACCGTGCTTCGGTCATCCTCCTGGACTTTTATTATACCAAGTAACAGGTTTTTAAATACTTCAAATATATCATTTTCTATGAGGCCTTCGCGGCTCGATTTGTCTTCTAAAAATGGGTTGGTCAACCGGGAAAAGGTTATGGATCCTGCGATTTGATTTGCTCGGATTCTAAAACCACCCTTGCGTGATGCGCCCGCAGGATTTTGCCCATGTCGTTCCCCTAAATTCAGCCAGTCATAGCCTTGGGTATGCGTATCGCCATAAGGTCTTATTCTAAAATTATCCCTGTATAGTTTTACGCCACCAAATTTCCTTAACCAAGCGCTTCTATCAGTAGTAAATTCTTTGTATTTATATTTATCTTTGTCATCCCTTGTAAACGTATTCTTCAGAAAGTAAAACGTAAACTGAAAATCTCCGATTTTTTCAGCATAACCTTTTCTGTCTTCCCATCCTCTTATCAATTCAGAAAAAGTTTTACTTATTTTATAATGCTCCTTTTTAAAAGTTTTTGAATCAAATGGAAACTGTTTCATATCCGGCAATTTGAAAAGCCGTGGGTCAATAAGTGTTACATCAAACTCATTTCTGCTAATTTCAATATTAACTTTAAACTCTTTGTTCTTTTTATACGTAGCAGCCACCTTATAATCAAAATCTGTAAATTCAAAATTTTCTACCAGTCCAAATTTATCCGGATTGGAAGAATCTATAAGCCAGATGAAAATTTTGTGTTCTCCATCTGGAGGGGTGAGCAATTCCAAATTCTCATAGATCCGTGAGACGGAGGATTCAGTCCATTCATCGCGAAGGCCACTTATTTGTAACATAGTTCCATTGGTAAAAGACCCCTCCGAAATAAGTTTGAAAGCTTTATCATTCATTATATGAGATAACAATTCTTTCTTATAAGTGCTCTTTTTGAGAAGCTCTAAGGTGGCGTAAACTTGGTCAATTTTTTTATTCTTGCCATTTAGTTTTTCCTCAAATGACGACCAATCTACCATCCATTTACATCCGGTTAAAATATAATTGGGATAAGTAATCATTGTGCATCTCTCTCCAAGACGATCTAATGCAAATCTTCCGATCCCTTTGGCACCGGCTTTTATCCTACCGNNTGATTAGTTAATTTTTCATCAGTCCCGATTGTCATCCACTGCTCTTCTATTATTTTGGAAGTCATTCCTATGCCGCTATCTATAATGAAAATTGTGTCATTGGGCTTATCAATTAGCACAATTGCAATCTCCGAATCAGCATCATAACAATTTTTCACCAATTCAAACAATGCCCCCTCGGCATTGGAGACATTTTCTCTGCCGATTAGCCGGGCGGTTCTTGCCGAAACATTAAAGGGTATCTTGGTCATAATAACGGCATGATCTATACAAATTTATTAAATAACTTTCTTAGATGACTTAAACAAAGTTATTCCACGGAAAGGAGCACAAGATTCCATGGGAAAGAAACACAAGTGTTCCTTTCCAAATACTTTTTCGATAGGTTAATACCTTGACAATTCGGCAGCCATTCGCCCTGATCGGAAGCCCCCGAATAAGAAACATAATCAACCGTCGTGAAATTAACATCGCAATTAATTTGTTTGGTATACATCATTGTTTTTAAGTGATAAAAACTGTAAAATAAGCCAAAAAGTGAAAAAATGATGTTTGTACGTTTCTTTACGAAAATAAAAGCTGCAGGGAACCTATTTTGAATGCGGGAAAGGTCGCGGCGTTGGCTTTTGCCAAAAAGGATTTGCAGTCCTTTCCCGTGGAAATATTTTAGTC
>PKYU01000598.1 GCA_003132765.1 Chitinophagaceae bacterium
TATAATAATCATTGGTAACATTTTGCCATTTCCATTTAATACGTAATTCTTTAAAGGCTTTGGTAAACTCTTCAATACTTTGGGTGTAGTCGTAATAGTAGTCAAGATTTTTATCATTTGTTTCAACAAAAGGAGCTAAGACCCAAACAAAAAGCTGTTTATGAAATGGAAGCATAGTTTTTATAAAATCTATAGCATAGCTAGACTTTTTGCAAATACGGTATGTTTAACTTTTGCATAATAAAATCCGTAAACTTATAATGATGAATATTTTCCTGTGAAAGAAATGCGGCGCCCTGTATAGAATGAAGACATTTGTTGGATCCGCAGAAGCAATTGAAAGGGGCAGCCATCTCATATTCCGNNCCGTAGAAGGATAAAAAAAAGTAAGTTCATCACCGGCATCAATATCCTTCAGGCAGCTTATTTCCATTTTTGCTGTATCAAAAAATACGTTAGGATCACAACTATGATTGATGTATTGTAAAAACTCCGGTTCAAGGATGATGTGAACATCGTCACTCACCTGAACGGTGTATTTATTAGGCTCACTGAGCGTTTCAGATGCTTCAAAGGCTGCGAGAAGCTGCCCTGTTTTAAAGGGTATGGTAGCATGTAAAGATTTTTCTCCTGATTCATTATTTTGGTAAAGTCTAGCGAATCCAAAGAGTGAAATGCGGGTTAAGTTTGGCAGGGCGTAAGCGGTAACATGCATAATTTTTATCTAATGTTGTTTACAATTTAATAACATATGTAAACTTATTATAAAAAAAAGATTGAATCCAATTATATACAAGAAAACTTATCAACAAATGTGAATAGGTAAGGTATGTTTTATGATAAATTATGAATTCATCTAATGATTATATCAGGTATTTAGATTTTATCTTCATTGATAACTCATCAATATGAGCGTAAGTTTCTTGCAAAACTATTGTTTCATCCGTCAAAAAAAACTGGAAATCATTCTAAAGTTATTAATAGAATTTATAATTGTTTTATAATTTTTTTTGAGGTTTTCCCAAATTAAATCTGGGTAATCATTTAGCCTAACCTTTTACCCATTTTTATTGAAACAATAAATTACTTTAGCTGTAAACCCTTGCTGGGTTTAAATTCTATTGCGATAGTTGTGAATTTATACATTCTTTTAATCAGGAGTTTACTATATCTTTTTAATGCAAGTATGATGATGGATTCTATTCTGATTTGGATAAAATTAAATTGTTCTATACCAAATCCGGCGTGTCGGTTAAATAAATATTCTGCGCAACATCATAAAATAACCAAATGATATTTACATTCGTATTTCAAAGAAATAATTTGATGACCCTTTATTAATAANNATTCAAACTAAATAATAATTTTTATGTCTGCGACCGACCTGAAGATTCTTTCTATAGATATAGGAGGCTCTAATATTAAAGGAACAGTATTAAATCATAAAGGTGATTTCCTACAGAATTATCAAAAATTACCAACTCCTGTGCCTTCCTCACCACTTAAAGTAATGAATGTGATACAGCTTTTGGCAAACAGATTTCCTAAATACGACAGGGTTTCAGTAGGTTTTCCGGGATTTGTAAAAGATGGTGTGGTGAAAACAGCGCCTAACCTTGGAACCTCATTATGGACAAATTATCATCTCGAAAAGCACCTGCAGACAAAATTAGGCAAACCTACTATTGTAATAAATGACGCGGACCTTCAAGGTCTTTCTATTTCGAAAGGTCAGGGAACTGAAATGATGATCACTCTGGGGACTGGCTTCGGTTCTGCAATAGTTCACAATGGTGTCCTGGTTCCCCATCTTGAAATTGCGCACCATCCGGTTACCAATAAGAAAGATTATGATGAATATATTGGGGAAGCAGAATTTAAACGAATAGGAAAGAAAAAATGGAATAAGCGAATGAAACGGGTAATCGAGATTTTGAAAACAGTCGTGAATTATGATAAACTTTATATAAGCGGAGGCAACGCAGATAAACTGGATTTTAAATTGGACAAGAATATCATTGTCGTAGGAAACAGGGATGGAATAAAAGGAGGTGCCAAACTTTGGGAGCATCACATAAATGGTTGAGATATTTATTTATGAGTTGCGGGAAACTACGGTCAAAGCAAATTTGTTGGGTTTGAAAAATTTCTCAAATAAATTATTAACTAATGAAAATAGGTATTGCAGCAGATCATGGAGGATTTGAGCTTAAGGCAATCATGGTTACGTTCCTTGAACATGCAGGATATGAATTGGTTGATTTTGGTGCGTTTAAACTGGATGAGAAAGATGATTATCCCGACTTCATTATTCCGCTGGCTGAAGCTGTTGCCTTTAAAAAAGTTGAAAGGGGTATTGCCATTTGTGGGAGTGGGGTAGGAGCCTCCGTGGCTGCCAACAAAGTAGCAGGTGTAAGAGCAGCGCTTATTCATGATCATTTTTCAGCACACCAGGGAATAGAAGATGATGATATGAATATCATCTGCCTGGGTGGCCGTGTGACGGGCTTTATGGCCGCAGAAGAATTAATTCTTTCATTCTTGGGGGCAAACTTTACCGGCGAAGAAAGGCATAAAAGGCGGCTACAGAAAGTGCAGGCTCTCGAAAAGAAAGAACTTTAGGAATACAAGATTTTATTATTAATATTTGTTTAAAACATTTTCATGAAGCAACAATACAAAATTGTTTTTTGCGATATAGGTGGAGTATTGCTAACCAATGGATGGGGACACGAAGCCCGCTTAACAGCTGCCAAAAAATTCAAACTGGATTATGAAGAAATGGATGTGCTCCATGATTTCATCTTTAATGTATATGAAATGGGTAAAATTTCTCTTGACTTTTACCTTGATACCGTCGTTTTTAATCATCCCAGGAACTTCTTCAGGGATGAATTCAAAGATTTCATGTTTGAGCAATCGGTAGAATTGCCTCAAATGCTTACCTGGTTTAAGGAATGGAAAAATAGACACCCGGGAATTAAAATTATCTCCATCAACAATGAGGCAAAGGAACTCAATGAATACAGGATTAATACTTTTAAGCTTCATGATTTCTTTGATGCATTTGTTTCCTCCTGCGAGGTTGGAATGCGTAAACCGGACCCCGGTATATTCAGACTGGCACTTGGTATAGCACAGGCAAAGCCTNNTCGACCGATGCTTGTGGAAGCCGCCAAGAAGGAAGGAATACATGCATACCACCATGAAGGCTTCGACCGAACAAAGAAGGTCATTGAAAATTCTATAGGCTAATCATTTCCTTTATTGGAAAACGAAGTGAATTCCTTACTCTTATTGACCGGGCTTGCCCAATCCCTGATTTTTGTAAATGGTAATTTTAGAAGATAGGCTGCCGATAATTCCTTTTGGTCACTATATGAAGGAACGCCTATCACAGGGTCTCTATTGGTAAATTGTAACCGTGCAGTTTTATGCAGGCGGTCCCAGATCGATAATATAGATGAATAGTTACTATCGGTTTTACCTTTCACCAACGAATGATGAATACCATGCATTCTCGGAGTTACGATGAGCAGATTCAGAATTTTTTCTAACCTCAGAACTCCTTACTTATCGTA
>PKYU01000509.1 GCA_003132765.1 Chitinophagaceae bacterium
TATATTGTAATAATTAGCGGTATCCTGGTCTTTAAATATTCCTGAAATTCCTGTTCCTTTAAAATTTATTTTCACAGAAGTTCCCGGCCACATCAATACAACAGCATCATTTGTATATAAGATTCTTCCTTCATAAGAAATATGGTTATCAGAAAATGGAATAAAATGATCCTGCGAAAATCCATTTAAAGAAAGATTTGAAAACAGAAAAAAATACCAGGTTGATTTATGCATTTTGGAGAAAAAAATCATATCTCTTTTATTTCTTATTTCTTATTTCCTGCTTCTTCCTTGGTAAATTAAAATATATTGAACAAGCATGGCAATGGAAGCAAGCGCTGCAACTACATAAGTAAGTGCTGCCCATTTCAAGGCATCTTTGGCCTTTTCCTGTTCAGATGGAGCAGTTAAATGAGAAGTTTCCAGCCATTGTAGAGCTCTTGCTGATGCATCAAACTCTACAGGCAGCGTAACTATAGCAAATACCGTGGAAGCTGCAAATAATATGATTCCAATTAAAAGCACTGTTTGATTGCCCCCTCCAAGNNTCCAATCAGAATAACCCACTGGGCAAGGTTGCTGCTGATTTGTACTACAGGTACCAGCATACTTCTCAACATCAGCATGGAATAGGCAGCAGCATGTTGAACAGCATGGCCGCATTCGTGTGCAGCTACTGCAGCAGCCGTTACATTTCTTCCTTCATAAACGTCGGGGCTAAGATTCACTGTCTTTTTAGAGGGGTCATAATGATCGCTTAAAAACCCCGCAACAGATACTACACTTACATCGAAAATACCATTATCATGCAGCATCTTTTCTGCTATTTCCTTTCCGCTTAATCCACTGCTGGTTGGCACTTTACTATAGGAAGAAAATTTACTTTTCAGTCTATACTGGACGATCATCCCCAGGGCCATGAATAACAGCGAAATAAAAACAATTCCTAATGGCATCTTTTTACTTATTTTTTCATTTCAAATTTACAAATTCTGATTTAATCTTTAGAGCAGGTGCTCCTCAAGATATTTTATCAATAAAAAAAGGGAGAAAAGATCTCCCAAATTATCATACAATTCAATCTTATTTTTATTTTTTGAACTGAGGCATTATTTGCGTTGCCAGCTCAGTCATTTTCTTAATACCATCTTCCGATAAAACACCTTTCTTAAATTCAGCTAAAACTTCAGGGAGTTTGTTTTCCATTTCCAATAAATACTGCTCTTCAAATTCCTGGATATTTTTTACCGGAACACTGTTTAATAAACCGCTAGTCCCTAAATAAATTATCGCAACTTGTTTTTCAACAGGATACGGAGTAAACTGAGGTTGCTTTAATATCTCTACATTTCTGGCTCCTTTATCCAATACTGCCTTGGTGGCGGCATCAAGATCCCCGCCAAACTTTGAGAAGGCTTCCATTTCCCTATACAAAGCCTGGTCGAGTTTTAGTGTACCAGCCACTTTTTTCATTGATTTTATCTGGGCATTCCCGCCAACGCGACTTACTGAAATACCTACATTTATTGCAGGACGAATCCCGGAATTAAAAAGATTTCCTTCGAGAAAAATCTGTCCGTCTGTAATTGAAATTACATTTGTTGGAATATATGCGGACACGTCACCAGCCTGGGTTTCAATAATGGGTAAAGCAGTTAAGGATCCTCCTCCTTTTACAAGATGCCTGATATTTTCCGGCAGGTCATTCATTTTTTGAGCCATCTCATCCTTTGTAATAATTTTTGCAGCTCTTTCAAGAAGACGGCTGTGCAAGTAAAATACATCACCAGGATAAGCTTCTCGACCCGGGGGCCTTCTAAGTAATAATGAAACTTCGCGATAAGCAACAGCCTGCTTACTGAGATCATCGTAAATGATAAGCGCAGATCGACCTGTGTCTCGGAAAAATTCTCCTATAGCAGCCCCGGCGAATGGCGCATAAAATTGTTGTGGTGCCGGATCAGAAGCGGAAGCAGCAACAATTGTGGTATATTCCATTGCTCCACTATCTTCCAAAACCTTCATTACATTAGCTATGGTAGAGGCTTTTTGACCTATTGCCACATAAATACAGTACACCGGATTACCGGCTTTATAAAACTCTTTTTGATTAATGATAGTATCGATACAAATAGCGCTTTTACCTGTTTGCCTGTCACCGATCACCAGTTCCCTCTGTCCACGACCAATAGGTATCATAGCATCAATGGCTTTTATACCGGTTTGGAGAGGTTCTTTAACAGNNTCGCGAAAAATAACACCTGGAGCTTTTCTTTCCAGGGGCATTTCAAATAAATCCCCGGTAATTGGTCCCCTGCCATCTATTGGGTCACCGAGCGTGTTGATAACCCTGCCAGCTAGTCCATTACCTACTTTTATAGATGCTATTTGCCCGGTTCGACGAACAGTTGCTCCTTCTTTAATATCGCCGCTATCGCCCATAAGCACCACACCTACGTTATCTTCTTCGAGGTTAAGGGCTATTGCTTTAACTCCATTTTCAAATTCCACCAATTCACCGGCGCTAACATTATTTAGTCCATAAATACGGGCAATTCCATCACCTATCTGCAACACAGTTCCCACCTCTTCCAGATTGGCTTCTGCATTGAAATTTGTAAGCTGGCTTCTAAGGATCGCCGATATTTCATCAGGTTTAATATCCACCATATAATTAGAATATTTTTTGCGAGGTGCAAAGGTAGAATAAGATACGTGGAGTAACAAAAATGGTTAGCCTAAATCATCCCCTTTTTGTTCATTTTTTTCACAAATCCCTTTGGACAATCAAGAAAATAAATCAAGAAAAGAGTGATTAAAGCAAGTTTGATCCTGATAATAAAAAGAGATAGGTAAAAGAATTACCTTAATTTATGGATGTAATCATTATTGGCAAACTGCTTCTTAACATCATTCAGGTCCCTTAAGATGCTGGCGTCGACAAGCCTGCCATCCATTTCGAGGAGAAAGCCACCGATTAGCGCAGGATTTACCTTTGTTTCAAGCTCAATATATCTAATATGAGCGGCTGCTTCAATCTTTTTAATAAAATAATTTTTCGAATCTTCTGACAATGGAATTGCAGAAGTAATCTTCACTTTATGTATTCCCCTAATCTTATTATACTGTTCAATGAATGATGAAATGATTTCAGTGAGGATGGATTCCCTGTTCTTACTACAAAGCAGTTTAATAAATGTTTGGGTAGTTCTTGAGACTTTATCCCCGGTAACCTTGCTTATTATTTTAAATTTCTTATCAGCAGTAATTATTGGGCTTCGGAGCATCAATA
>PKYU01000431.1 GCA_003132765.1 Chitinophagaceae bacterium
TTAAGGTTAGGCGTTTTCGGCCCGTCTTTAAAACGGTCCATCATCTTCTGTATTCTTGCAGAATCTTCAGCTGTTTTGGCCATCTTCATGAATTGTTCAGGGGAAAATGGTGCGCCACCCACGTGAGCTGATCGCCATGTCATCCCTTCATCTTTTATCATCTTAGCTAATTCCTTTGGCTGGTAACCATAAAAATTTCCTTTTTTCGAGCCTGCACTTTCCAGTTCTTTATAGCCGATGGCAGCCAGTTTTTGCAAAGTTCCTTGTATGTCTGTAATCATTAAATCTCCCATCGTGTATAACTGAAGTCCGATAGGTGGAGTAACTTTTTTAGCTGAAAATATTTCTGCGATGGCAGAATGCCCAACCATTAGGCTGGCTGCAGCAAAGGTTCCTGATTGCAGGAATGTTCTTCTTTTCATGAGATGGCTTTTTTTAGATGGATGAAATGGAATGAATATTTTTTTAGAAGTATAATATCAGCTAATCGTTAGAGAAGCGTTTTAAACTTCGATTAAAAGTAAACCAATTTTGTATTATAACGCATAAACTTAATAACATATGCCATAAATAAATACCTGCGAAAATCATGTACACTTATGGCCAAAGTCGTGTATGGAAATCGTGAAAGTGATGTATTACTTTCCCGAAAGTCATGTATAACAATCGCGAAGATACTGGTGCGCTAAAGGCATAGTAAGGTATCATATTTTACACATATGGTAACCTATGGGCGTTCAAAGCGGGAGTGGAACAATCTCCAACAAACTTTTTGAAAATTCAGATCATGTAATAATTTTTGAAGAATACGGCTGACAGTAGATTTTCGGACAATAACCAATAGCATTGTAAAAACAAGCAGGCTAACTATATTAAATTCTTAGAAAATATTTGAACCACTTGGAAAATGGCTGCGATTTATTATTTTTAAAAATATGGAAACAGTTACATTAAAACCCCTTTATCACAGAGGAGCAACATGCATTGGCATATATGCACCCAATTGCAGGCTGGAAAACGGTAAACCAATCAATTATTATTTTCAGACGAAGGCAGGTGCCAAGTTGAGCAGAACAAATGAATGCTGGTATGGGCCGTGAACATATACGGGCCAAAATTCTCTTTTGTTGCAAAGGCCGGCCATAGTAGTTACTTTTCCATCAGTGGCTAATTTTTTAATACAACGACCGTTGTCATCACTCAGGTAAATATTGCCAACAGGGTCAACTACCATCCCTGCAATCCATTTGGTCTTTAACTCAATATTATCCCTTGTATTGGCTAAAGTGGTTACCACACCATTTGTACTTATTTTACGGATAATATAAAAATTCTCCTTGTCATCTTTTTCAGCAACATAAATATTTCCTTTACCGTTTGTCTTAATTAATTCGATGCTTCTGAACTATGCTTCGCTGAGTGGCCCATCAGCCACTTTGTATTTATAAGGTACCCCGGCAAATAAAGAAACCTTTCCATCTGGAGTCAGTTTCCATATAAGGTCTTCACCGGCCATATAGACATTCCCATTGGTATCAATAGTCATAGCATTAAAACTTGGGTATGGATTCGTTTTATCTTTACGAATATCCTCAGTTATGTAAGATGCATTTCCATCAGGAGTTATTTTCATTACCCTTCCCCTTCCCATATAGAGATACACAATAACATTGTCCTTACTATTTACCACAATTTGTTTGGGAGATGAAGGTAGTTTTGGTGAAATTGTTTGTGCCTGCAAACAAATTGAAAAAAGAAGTGCAAAAAAAAGTACTAGATATTTCATGTTTTAAGAGATAATTTTTTTAAAATTTATTTAATACCCTCTAATATTACCTTACCTGTAGTGCTCACACCGCTGTTGGTAGTTACTTTAACTTAGGCACCGAAACTGTTATACCACCCGCCTTGGCTTCCAAACCTGCGATGGTTCCAATATCTGTGATCCCTGTATTGTCTCATTCAACCAAAGTAGCAATTGATACTTCTAACTCTGTTCCGGCAGGCCCTTCAAAACTTTTGCTGGCACCGACCATAGCTGAGCTTGAATAACGGCCCGTTTCCACATTTTCCTGCATATTAATTTTTACTCCGCCAAAATCAAACTCGCCAAATAAATTGCTACAACTCGATTTTATTTTATATACACCAAGGTTCAAAGTACTTACATAATCACAATAAACATCATCAAAATTTTGTAACCACCCCGGCTTTTTTGTTTTGGGAAATGTAATCTTCATTTATAAGTAATGCAATTATTGTAATAAAACGGATAAACTTAATAGCTCACACTATAAATAACTTCTTTAGAAATTCAATGCCTTCTGACCGGGCCATCTTCTTCCATACCGGCATGGGCTGGCGGGCTGGCATTCCTGAATTTTAAAGGACTCATTTCAACATGCTTTTTGAAAAAGTTATTAAAATGTGTTGTTTCATTAAAATCCAATGCGTAGGCAATTTCAGATACATTCCATGAGCTATGCTTCAACAGGATCTTTGATTCCCGCAAAATCCGTTCAGCAATAATTTGCGATGTTGTTTTCCCTGTTGTTTCTTTTACCGCCCTGTTCAAGTGGTTTATATGAACATTCAGTTGCTGTGCAAAATCGGATGCAGCACGCAGGTTCAATTCCTTGTGGTTGTCATCGATCGGGAACTGGCGTTCCAGCAATTCTAAAAACAAATTGGAAATTCTTTGCGATGCATTGATCGGTTGCTTTTCCAATTTTGCAGCCGCCAATTTCAAAGCGAAATGCAATAATTCGAAAAAAAGATTGCGAAGCACATCATATTTGTGTTGGTAATCAGAATCTATTTCTTCAAACATGGATTTATAAATGCCGGTTACTTTGCTAACCTGGTCATCCGTCAATTCAAATACATGCGTACCGCCAGGTTGAAAAACCGCATACTGATCCAAGTTTCCGAACTGATGAAAAAATTCAGGTGTAAACAGGCAAAAAAAGCCACTGATAATTCTATCAGTGTATTCGCAGCTATAAGGTATCTGCGGATTAGAAAATACCAACGCCTGTTTGTGTATCTCAGAAACTTCATCAGCAAAGTACATCCTGTAGGTACCTATTACTAGCATGATCTTAAAATAATCTCTCCTGCCATAAGGCACAGGTTTGGCATTGTCTCCCAGAAAAGGATCTAACTTAAACACATTGAAATGCCCTATCTCTTTACGAATATCCTCAGGCATCCCTCCGAATTTCCGCATGTATAATTCTTCTATGGTCTCAATTTTTCGCATCTCCCACAAACTTACAGATTCCCGGCGGTTATTTGTGCCTGACATAATTATTGTTAAAAGAATAAACGATGCTTGCACTTCCTATATAGTTTGGGCTTCCGGCAATATTCGTCTTAATGATTTTGTTCAGCCTGTAAGAGAGCGAAATAGGAAAAGTTTTCATTGCTACGCTGACAGTCGACGTAAAGTAAAAGCCATCAGTACCATTTAAATTCAAATAATAAAATTGTGGTGAGATATTCAAAAAGAATTCTTTGGTAAGCTTAATGTTGTTAATGCTGCTATAGATGTTAATATAGTTGGTGTTTGGAATAGCATAACTGTCTAACCCGTGAGAATATAAATAATACACACCCACACTTACATGTTTTGAAATAGCATAGTTGGGAACAAATTCTCCGGCTAAATAGCGCTGCGCTGTAATTGTTGGGGCAGAAATACCATTATTTAAAAAAGAGGCTGACCTAAATGCAAGACCGTAATGTGCGCCGCTATTGATCGTAAATTTTCCCCTCTCTTTCAATTTGTATCTCCACCAAAATAAAAAATTCCAGGGTTCCCCCTCGAAGAAAATCCTAAAAAGGGTTCAAAACTAAGTCTGCCTTTCCCTGCCGACAAATTAAAAACTACAGCAGGTTTATTTAATGAAAAAGCTGGAATGATAGAAATTCCGTTATTGGTAACACTAACCGAACCGGAGAAATGACTGATACTTTTTGTACTGTCTTTATGCTGCGAAAAAGAGAAATGTGTAAGATTAAAAAGCGCAAAAACCAGTAATCCTTTTCTATGAATA
>PKYU01000574.1 GCA_003132765.1 Chitinophagaceae bacterium
ACCGAAACTAATGGAATTTAATAAGTTGGATATTATTACTAATAACAGTCATCTTAAGAATTATTACGCAATGAGGTATAATAATTTTAATGATGACATGCAGGATTTCATTCATTCAGTTAAGTTGGAAGGACATTTTGAAAATAGTACGGTGAGCAGTGATGATATTGCATATTTCTCGCCGGATGTTTCTGCCTGGAAAGAAATTTACCAGTTTAGCGGAATTGCAAAAGGGACTATTGATAATTTGGAGGCAAAAAATATGCTTATCAAATCAGGATCGAACAATTACCTCGATGGTGCTATCAGCATGCGTGGATTACCGGACATTAACCAAACATTTATTGATTTCCGATCGGGGAAGTTTATTACAAACTATAAGGAGCTTGCCAGGCTGATCCCGGATCTTAAAAAAATTACTAATCCTGATCTTGCGGCTTTCGGCAATATTAATTTTACTGGAAGTTATACCGGATTTATCCGCGATTTTGTAGCTTATGGTACTTTAAAAACGGATATCGGCTTATTACGAACTGATCTCCAAATGAAAATACCGGAAGTCGGGAAAGCCATTTATACTGGCACTCTTTCAACAGATGATTTCCAACTCGGGACCTTCATCGGAAACAATCATCTGGGTATTATCGCTTTTGACGGTAAAATAGATGGCAAAGGGTTCAGTACAAATGATATTTCACTTGCATTAGATGGGAATATTAGCAAATTGAGTTTTAACGGGTATGATTATACAAATATTGTTGCCCATGGCAGTTTTATTAACCGACTTTTCTCGGGGACTGCAAGCATTGATGATCCTAATATAAGGGTTGATACGCTTACTGGTTCAATAAATTTCAGTAAGGCCGACCTTCAGCTTAATTTGAATGCTGATGTTCCAAGGTTGAATCTTAAAAACCTCGGGTGGACGAATGACAGTCTTTCACTAACCGGAAATTTCAGGCTTGATTTTACCGGAAATAATATTGATAATTTCCTGGGATCGGCTAAAATATACAATGCCATCCTGCTTGACAATGATAAACATTTATCATTCGACTCACTTGAGATAATTTCGTCTCGGAATGAAAATGGGAAAGTGCTAACGGTTCAAACGAATGAGTTGGAAGCTTCATTAAACGGAGATTTCAAAATCTTAGAATTGCCGGTTGCTTTTCAATCCTTTTTGAACAAATATTATCCTGCATATATCAGTAAGCCTACCAAAAAAATTGACAATCAAGACTTTTCTTTTTTCATCAGGACAAGAAATGTGAGCGATTACATCTTCCTGGTAAATAATAAAATAAGCGGCCTTGATAATTCAATCCTAAGCGGCGATATTAATGTAGCTCAAAATAAATTGAATATTGAAGCTAAAATTCCTCAGTTTACTTTTAGAAAAATCAATTTTAATAAAATACATTTTACGGGTATAGGTACAGAGGATACACTTTTATTTAAAGGCGATATTGAAGATGTAATTATCAATGATAGTCTTCATTCCCCCTCCACTAAAATCCAGGTTATTGCTCATAATGATAATTCCGACATAATAATTAATACTTCTGCAAATAAAACATTGAATGCTGCAGACCTTTCATTAAGTATTAAAACAGAAAAGGATGGCCTCAAATTAATGTTTAATCCATCATCATTTATTATAAATCAAAAAATTTGGACGATCGGGCAGGGAGGAACACTGGAGTTAGATAAGGATTTGCTGATGGCTGAAGGGATCAGGTTCGACCATAGTGGGCAGCAAATCAATATTTCAACAACGCCTTCCTCCATTGGGAGAAGTAATGATGTTATCATTACCCTTGCAGGGCTGGATATAAGTGATTTTGCACCCTTATTTATCAGAGATCCAAGTCTGAAAGGATATATGAGCGGTAATATTAGGATCAATGATCTATTAGGAAAACCCACAGTAGAGTTTAATACCAAAACGGATAAATTTCGCTTCGACAATGATTCTATTGGTATGGTCACCACGAATGGTGAATATTACATTTCAAATAGCAGCCTGAAAGTTCACATGGGTTCCAATAATAGCTTATATAATTTTTATGCTGATTTTAGTTACAATCCACAGGATTCTTCCGAAAATCGACTTAACGGAACATTGGTTCTAAATAACTCAGAGATTCATTTGCTGGGAAATTACCTTAAGGGTATTTTTAGTAATCTTTATGGAGAAGCTACCGGTGAATTACATTTATCAGGAACAACATCTGTTACTAAACTAACTGGCAGTGTCTTGCTGGATAACACAACTCTAACGGTAGACTATAACCAATGCCGCTATATTCTTTTGAACAATTCGCTGATTACTTTTAACCCTGATGAAATAGATTTTGGGACTTTAAAAATAAGGGATACTCTTAATAATACTGCAACGATAACCGGCAAGATTTACCATAACTTTTTTGATAATTTTTTCTTTAATGAACTTCATTTTAAAACTGATAAGCGTGGGAATACTCCGGCCAAATTTGTTTTGTTGAATACAACTTCCAAAGACAATTCAGAGTTTTATGGCAGTCTGATTGGCGATGCTGAAATGTCATTGAATGGGTTTGTTACCGATATGAAAATGAATATAAGTGGCGAACCTACAGATAGCAGCCATATTTATTTGCCGACCTATGAAACAGCTGAAACAGGTTCTCTCGATTATATTGAGTTCACCAAATTTGGTCGTGAAATGAAGTCTGATCTGTCGGGAAGACAAAATTCAAACATAAAAGTGGATATGGCCATTATGGCCAATCCGTACGCTAAGATTGATGTGATCCTTGATGAGGCAACAGGAGATATAATCAAAGCACAGGGCAGCGGCAAACTTAATATTACGGCAGGCACAGTTGACCCTACTATGATAAGGGGAAGATATGATGTAGAAGAAGGGAAATATACCTTCAACTTTCAGACGATTTCAAAAACGCCCTTTACACTTCAGCAGGGATATATTGAATGGCAGGGCGATCCCTACCTTGCTAATCTCAATATTGATGCGATTTATACTGCGCAGCAAGTAGATCTCAGCAGCATTCCAACCAGCGCTGGTCCTACAAGTACCAAAGGGGATGTGGATATTATATTTAAGTTGAGGGGAACTTTAAAAGATCCACGGCCGGAGTTTGAGTTTCAGTTTCCATTTGGAAATCCGTTAAAATCAGATCCTATCGCTAATGAATACCTGAAGACTTTCCAGTCCGATCAAAATGAACTTAACAGGCAGGTAACTTCACTTTTACTTTTTAATACCTTTATGAGCAGCCAGCAAAACTTAATTAATGGAAACTCTACCGGAAACCTTGTTGCAAGAGGAGTTGGTCAGATATTATCTTCTACGCTCTCTTCTTCTCTAAATAATTGGGTTCAGCAACTCTTTAAAACAAAAGCCCTGAACCTTTATACCAATGTGAATACAACAGAATTTAATTTTATTAAGGGAAATACCTCCCAGGAAATTCAGAATGTAGGCGCAGTAGGAGTAAGGACAACATTTCTCAATAACCGGCTATTGGTAAAGGTTGGAGGAAATGTAGATTATAAACTTGCCCAGGCAACCACTAATTCTAATACCAATTTTCTTNNCACCTGATGGCAGGTTAAGGGTTATAGGCTTCAACAGAAGTGATGCAGACCTTGGTGACATATCCGGTATCACTCGTAGAAACAGAACGGGCGTACAGCTTTCTTACAGAAAAGAGGCTGATAAATTTAAAGAATTTTTTCTAAATGATAAGAAAAAAGCCAGGAAGAATGAAAAGGAAGCAACATCAAAGGACTAAAATCTAAATCTTTCCGGTTTGTAAAATATTATGCCCCAGCTTATCTCTCTTGGTAGTCAGGTATTTTTTATTATCAGTATTTGGCTTTATTTCTATGGGAACGCAATCAACAATTTCGAGCCCATAACCCAGTAGACCTGCCCTCTTCCTTGGGTTGTTACTGATTAATTTTATTT
>PKYU01000416.1 GCA_003132765.1 Chitinophagaceae bacterium
AACATTATTATCACTGTTAAAAGGCAATAGTTTTACAATTACACCACTCTCCGCATATTTGATTGCATTGCTGAATAGATTGCTGAGAATTTTTCTAAAAGCCTCGGCATCAACATATGCAAGTAGACTTATTCTTGGCATCTCTAATTTAAAGGAAAGCTTTTTTTCTTCGGCAGCAGGTGTATAAGTGGCAAACAACTCTTTCAGAAATTCATTGATATCAGTTTTCACAAAACTTAATGTGTAGTTATTAGCTTCTGCCTTTCGAAAATCAAGAAGTTGGTCAGTGAGATGAATAAGTCTGTTCGTANNTTGAGAATACTTTTAAAAGTTTTTCAATCGGTAACTTAATTAGGGTGAGAGGCGTTCTTATTTCATGAGTAATATTCGTAAAAAATTCAATTTTTGCATTATAAATCTCTCGTTCTTTCTCAATTTCAAAGGTTTTAATTATACGCTGGTTTTTTTCTCTTAAAGCGATTATATAGTATCTCAAGATGACAAAAGCGATGGTTAGTGCAAGCAACACATATAACATATAAGCCCATATACTTGCCCAGAAGGGTGGTAAGATATGAATACTTAAATCTGTTTCCTTAGTCACCCAAACATTATCTCCATTACTGCCCTTAACTTTAAAAATATAATTTCCAGGTGGCAATTTTGTATAGTAGATTTTACGGTTGGTTGGTATTGAGATCCAATCTTTATCAAGCCCCTCCATTTTGTAGCTATATTCATTTAATGCAGGCATAGAATAGCTTAGTGCGGCAACCTCAATGTTTATCGTCGAACTGTCATAGGGCAAGGTAATGGAAGTGGTATAGGGCAAAGCTTTTTTAAGAATAGATGCGGAATTACCGATGGGAGGGTCCGCGTTATTTATTTGAAGTCCCGTGATAAAAACGGGCGGCACAAATTCATTTTCGGTAAAAGAGGAAGGATCGAAACTGATCATTCCCTTTACGGTACCAAAATATAAAATGCCCTTATTGTTATTATATCCCGAATTATAATTGAACTGCTCAGTAAGCAAACCATTATTGGTGTTAAATAGTTTGGTTTTCTGGGTTTCAGGATCGAGGCTTACTAATCCTTTCGAGGTTGAAATCCATAGAATGCCTTTATTATCTTCAAGTATTTTAAATACCTGGTTATCGCCTAAAACCGGGTCACTGGTAAAAGGAATAATTCTATTTGACCTAGCATCATATTTGCATAATCCGCTTTCAGTGCAAAACCAGATATTCTTTTTTCTATCCTCAAAAAGGTTATTTACATAATTGTCAATTAGCGAATTATTATTTTTGGGGTCATGACTAAAATTCCCCTTAACCCCTGTTCGCGAATTATAATAATATACTCCATTTCCGTAACTACATACCCATAAGGTTCCATTTTCATCTTCATCGATTGCTTGCGCCTGTCTTTTGAAAAAAGGAAGAATCATAAAATTATCTTCTTTGTTGTTGTATTTATATAACCCATTCCAGGTGCCAATTAGAATATCATTATTTTTCATTTTGTAAATACAAACAATAAAATTGCTGTTTAGCGAATTTGGTTTATTGCTTTTTTCATAATGCCTTATTACTTTCTCAGTTTTCAGGTCCATTACATCCAGACCATGTTCGTAGGTGCCAATCCATAATTCATTATCGTCTGCAAGTAATCCGTGAATGTTTTGATAAGAGATATTTCCAGGGTTCTTACCTGGCATAAAATGTGTAATAACTCCCGTTTTGATATTCAACTTATTCAGACCTGCATACTCGGTCCCTATCCAAATATTATTCTGCTTATCAGCACATATTTCGTGTACAAGATTGCCGCTCAAGCTATTTATTCCAGGCAACGGAAAATATTTCTCAAACCGGTTTAATTGTTTTGAATAATAATTTATGCCTCCAAAAAAGGTCCCCACCCAAATATTGCCTTCTGTATCCCGGTAAAAATCGGTGATCACATTATCATCTAGTGAGTATGGGTTGCCATACTGTTTTTTTATAAGTCGGGTAATTCTTGTCGCAAAATTCAAAATGTAGAGGCCATTTTCGGTTCCAAACCAGAATTCAGAAGCTGAATGACTAATTATTTTATGAACCTGTATATTATCATCCCATATGGTACCCTTAAATACATTCGAAAGCTGTAACGATTTAGTATTAAATAGATACACTTGTTTTAACGTGGCAATCAAAATAGTTGTATCGCTTGCGGGATAAATAGTTTGGATAAATACAGGTTCATTTCCTTTGTTTGACATCGATAGGTTGTAATTGTCAAATGTGCCCTTTGCAGGATCATATCTTCTTACTATTCCTGAATCGGTACCAATCCATATGACACCACTTTCATCAATACTTAATGTTGGAGTTTGTGTTTTTGAAATATTGAAAATGCGAACAGTCTTTTTGGATGTATTATACCTATATACATCGAACCCTGCTACCAGCCAGATATTATTATGCTTATCTTCATCGATCGCCCTTACTTCAACCTGAGGAATGTCTATAAATGATTTAAAGGTTTCATTTGACGCATCATAAATGTAGACTCCCTTATACGTGCCAACCCAAAGTTGTTGATGGTCATCCTCATGCAAACTCAATATGGAATTACTTCCTANNGCCTAAACTTTGTGAATTGTGAATATTATTCCTGAAAATTTTGAAACTAGTACCATCAAACCTGTTTAAACCATTCCGTGTCCCAAACCACATAAAACCTTTTCTATCCTGGGTTATGCAGGTTATGGTATTGCTTGAAACTCCATTGCTCACCTGGTAATTACGAAAGTAATAAGATTGTGCTTGCAGCAAGCTTCCTGTACTGCATAAGAAAAGAAATATAAACAGTAATCGTTTACTCAGGACATTCATTATATTCTATCTATATTATCAAAAATATGTAAAGGCTGTTCATTTTAAATCCAAAAGGGAGTAATTATTTTTTCATCATAAAAGATTGGTACGTATTGAAAACAATTTGAGACCCTGAGAACAGCCTTCCAATTAAACTGTCATTACTTTTGAAAAATCATCCGAATACCGAAAATTTATTTAATGGTCATTCAGAAATGAATTTTTCGGGTTTTCACTCAGTTACAATAAAACGATTGGCTATGAATTTATCAAGACAACATTTATCAAAAACATCCATTTCATTTTTCCTTCTTTTGGTGGCTCCTTTGTTCTTGTTTGCTCAAGGGGCAAAAATTACTGGAACTGTAATATCCAAAGAAGATTATAAACCAATACCAGGAGTATCCGTAGAGGTGAAAGGTAAAAGTTCCGGTACTATAACAAATGCTGAAGGATATTTTAGCAAGCAAGTAAAGTCAGGTGATACCTTAGTTTTTACTCATGTTGGATTTGAAAAAATGGAATTTCCGGTTAATGGAATAGTAAAAGATAATGTATCTATAACATTAATGCCTATCAATGATAGCTTGCAATCTGTTGTAGTTATTGGTTATGGAACTGCCAAGAAAAAAGATCTTACTGGTGCTGTATCTTCAATTGATACGAAAAATTTCAATTCAACCCCGATCGCAGATGCTGGAGTAGCCATGGAAGGGAAGGCTGCGGGGGTCCAGGTAATTGCCTCTGGTTCCCCGGGTACGAANNTCGTGGTACCGGAACTATTAATGATGCGGATCCTCTCATTGTAATTGATGGGGTGCCCACAGATGCACCATTAAATAATTTAAATCCTGATGATATTGCGTCAATTGATGTTTTGAAGGATGCTTCTGCGGGTGCAATTTATGGTTCAAGAGGTGCAAATGGAGTGATTTTAATTACTACGAAAAAAGGAACAGGTGGCAAAGGACATATTTCATTCAACTATTTTACAGGATGGCAAACCGCGGCGAAAGTTGTAAAAATGCTTAACGCCCAACAATTTGCTAAGTTGAACAACGAAATGCTTACGAATGGAAATCAAACAGTAAATCCTGCTTTTGCAAACCCTGATACGTTGGGCGCAGGAACAAACTGGCTAAATGCTTTGCTCAGGACTGCACCTATTCAAAATTATTCTTTGGCTTATTCAGGTGGTTCTGACAAGTACAATTATTACGTTTCTGTCGGGGTATTAGACCAGCAGGGGATAGTAATAAATACCAGCTACAAGCGATATACATTTCAGTATAATAGCCAGGCAAAAGTAATGAGCTGGCTTAGTTTTGGTAATAACCTCACGCTTACTGCTGATGACAAACCGAGTGGCTCCTATGATATACGAAATACAATGGCATCCAACCCGGTCCAGCCAATACACAATAGCGACGGCACTTATTCAAATGTGCTTGGAAATCCCCTTTGGTATGGGGATATAACTAATCAGATCGGCACATCGAATATCAATAAAAATGATACAAAAGGCTATAATGCTTTAGGATCAATCTATGCAGAATTTTCCTTATTACCTGGCTTAAAGTTTAGATCAACAGCAGGCATTCAGGCACAATTTTATGACAGCAGGAGTTGGGCGCCTGTTTATAATTTTGAACCTAACCCCCAGCCGGTTGCCTATTTATTTGAACAATTTAATAAAAGCCTTACCTATTTATGGGATAATTATTTCACCTATGATAAAATATTAGGTGTTGATCATCACCTTACCTTTCTCGCTGGAACCAGCGCACAAAATAATAGGTACGATTATCTAAATGGCAGCAAAACCAATTTCCCAAGCAATGTAACGCAACAATTAAATAGTGGTACAGGCATCGCAAATGTAGGTGGTGATGCTTCAGAATGGGCATTATTTTCTTACATGGGAAGAATGAATTATTCATTCCGCGATAAATATCTTGTCACAGCTACTATAAGAAGAGATGGCTCTTCCCGTTTTGGTGCAGATAATAAATACGGAACCTTTCCTTCTGCTTCAGTTGCATGGCGTATTTCTAATGAGCCCTTTTTTAGAAAGATAAATTTTATCAATGACTTGAAATTAAGAGCAGGCTATGGTGTTACCGGTAATCAGAATATTGGAAATTATTCTTTCGCTACGGTTCTGAATATAGGCCAAACAAATTTCAATGGAAATACAGTTAGCGCGGTCTATCCTTTAGTATTGCCCAATCCTAATATTAAATGGGAGCAGGTAATACAGAGCAACATAGGAATTGATGCGTTAATTCTTAACCGAAGAATAAATCTTTCTGTTGATGCCTATATTAAAAATACCTCAAATATGCTGGTACCCGCAGAAGTGCCTATCACTTCCGGATATGCCAGCACAGTGGTACCTTTTATTAATGCAGGAAGTATGCAAAACAAAGGAATAGAAATAACTGTGTCAACCAAAAATATGGTTGGAAAATTTTTATGGAATACAGACTTCAATATTTCTTTTAACAAAAATAAAATTACAAGCCTTAATAGTTCAACTCCTTTATTTGTGGATAGTTATGGCTTAAACGCAAATTTGGGCATTGACCAGGCAGGCCATCCTGCAAATGAATTTTATGGCTATGTCGCAAATGGAATTTTTCAAACACAGAAAGATGTTGATAGCCATTCTGTACAGCAAGCGGGTACTACTTCGTATAATAGCACTTCTCCTGGCGACATTAGATTTGTCGATNNTTATGGATTAAATAACAATTTTTCCTTCATGGGCTTTGATCTGGGTATTTTTATTCAAGGGGTATACGGCAATAAAATTTTTAATGCTAATAATATTTACCAGGAAAGCATGTCAACCGGAGAAAATCAAATAGCAGCAACACTAGGTAGATGGGAAGGGCCTGGATCTGGCTATAGTATACCTAGGGCAATTTATGGTGATCCTAACCTGAATGAACGTTTATCAACAAGATATATAGAGGATGGTTCCTATTTGAGANNTCCCAAAGCAAGTCGCGCAAAGGCTGCGATTCTCATCGCTAAGGCTATTCGCATCCTGCCAAAACCTTTTCACATTTACACATTACACCGGATTTGATCCTGAAGTTGGTGCTAATGGGGTGGATTATAGTTTATACCCTGTAACCAGGACAATAAGTATTGGACTAAATGCAAATCTATAAAAAATTAAATATGAAGACCATTAATTATATATCATTCGCCTTATTATTACTGGCGCTTTCAGGCTGCAAGAAATACCTTGACAAGGCGCCTTTGGATAGTATAAATACTTCCAATTTTTATCAGACTGCTGATGATGCGATAAGCGCTATAAACGCGGCATATCAGCCCCTCCAACGTCCTAAGTTGTATAACATCCGGATGTGGACTTCGGATATTTATGCCGGAAATAGCATTACTGGTGGAGGTGGCGGAACTGACGGCATTGAAACGATAGAAGAAGCCAACTTTACAACGGATCCCACAAATGCTGGCGTACTCGATCTCTGGAGAGGACCGTGGCCAGGTATCCTTTATTGCAACCTGGTTATTCAAAATGTGCCTAACATTAATATGGATACCACACTACGGAACCGTATTATCGGTGAAGCTAAATTTTTGAGAGCTAATTATTATTTTATATTAGTACGTTTTTTTGGAGATGTGCCATTAATAACAAAACCAACATCCCCCTCTGATTTATTTCCTGCCCGAACCCCTGTAGCGCAGGTTTATCAGCAAATTATTAGTGATCTTAAGGATGCAATTACCTTACTGCCGCCAAGAGAAACGTATAAAGGTTCTGACATTGGCAGAGCATCTAAGGGAGCTGCAGTTGGAACACCNNTTACCTTAGGTGATTACACAGATGCGTTGCCCTTATGCCAGGAAGTTACCTCACTGGGATATGCGTTGAATACAAATTATGCAGACAATTTTAACCCGGCTAATAAGAATGGTATTGAAGCTCTTTTTGAAATCCAATACAGTGGAAGCACAACTTATGGCTTTTTTGATGATCAAAACCAGGCCTCGTGGAC
>PKYU01000181.1 GCA_003132765.1 Chitinophagaceae bacterium
GATTATACGGTCTGTCAAATCAGGGAGTCGAAGGTTCATATGAGCAAAGAGCGTAGAAAAAACCTGAATAATTTGACGAAGTATTAAAGCCCAGAAGGCAACACCGCTCAGGAATACCCAGCAAAGAGTAAAAGTCAAACGCAGAATATTTTCTCCCGGGTGCTCCCGTAAGGTGGTGGACACATCTACCACATTATCGCTATGATGCACCAGGTGAAACATCCAAAATCTTTTTACTTTATGCATGATCACGTGATAAACGTATTCACCAAAATCCAGAAAAATAAAAGTTATTAGAAAAAGCAAAAAAGTAGATTTTCCGAAGGGTAGAAGGTATAAAAATCCAAAATGGTGTATAGAAGTCCATTCAATAATTTTTACAAAAGCAAGCCCTAAAATAAACTGGCCTGGTATATTGGTAAAAATGAAAGGAGCATTTAAAAAAGCATGTTTCCATTTTTTATAGTTAATGAGTACCCCGGCTAAATTTTCAATATTCCAAATAATAAAAAAAACAGTTGAAAAAATCAATATCTGAGCCTGTGAGCCATAACTTGAAAGTAAATGCTGGAAATAACTATTCATAAAATATTTAAATATGTTGATCAGGTAAGTTTTTTAAAAGAAATGTTTTGCCCAAGAAACTCGAAATGCCAGTATCTCCTCACCTTTAAAGTTCCATCATCTGAAAGCCAGGCTTTGGCGTCCCATTTTTCCCACTGCTGGAATCATAAATTTTACCGCCCTGCCATTCATTATCGCTTTCGTTATAAATAAGGCCATGCATCACTTCCAACCCAATAATTCTTTGGCCCCTCAAAGTCTTAACAGGATTTTTCTCATCAAGCCTTATGGACATAGGCTTGCTTTTATCATCATTATCATCAAACCAAACGACTTTTGCCTTATACTCATTGCCTGATCTAAAAATTTCAACTTCCAGGTTATTTTCAGTACTCATCCATCTGCCAATTATGGCATCAGTTTTATTGGTTACATCTTTGTTAAAAACATATGCCACAACCAGGAATGAAAGAAAAAATGATTTTTATCATAATTATATATTTAAAAAACTAAATATATACCCAGGTAAAGGCCATCTCTTCTTGCATACGGGTTATTCAAATAATTCAATCGCCTTNNTCGATGGATAAGATGTGAAAAATGTTTTCAATTCCCGCACTTGCCTCCATAAAAGGAACACTTCCCAATAAATTAAAGTTTGAATTTTTATTATAGAGATGGTTGGCTTTCGTCATATCACCCCAATAGGCATTAAATGAAAACCTTTCCCGCCAACCCCATTTTTGCAATAAAGGAATTTTGTCAAATAAGGCTCCCCCAAGGTAAAACCTGGTGTGCAGGCTAATGTACCTGTCCGCTGAAAACTCATAAGGTGCCATAGTATTAAATTCATATTTGCTGGCAACATAATATTCATTGCCTGCAGGAATATTTAATAGCAAATAGGGTAGGGTACCAAATACTTTACCTGCCTCCAGCTTATAATAAAGCATGCTTTTTGGAGGTAGTCTTAACCGCTGTTCGATACCAAGATGAAGCTTGTTAAATTCAAAAAGCGCTTTGCTAAATTCAAATCCATAGGTATAATCTGCGGTAATAATTGGTGAAAAAGAGCCCAATTTTATATTATCATAATTAAGGATTTTTATTCGTTCATTATGCGCATACCTAAGTTGTATTTTAGCTTCTGCTATGGGCAATACATTGGCAAATACACTGTCATAGGGCTTATCAAGCGCCGGATTAATGGGACGGTATTTGAAATTGAAAACAGGGTTAAGCTCTTTATAGCTTAGTGTAACATTGCCTGATAAGTCATTTGAAATATATTGTTCATGTTTTAGTGTTTCCTGTTTCACAAACATTCTCGTGTAAGGTATTTTCTTTCTTAAGAATGAATTGATAATATTATCCTTGTCTAATTCATCATCATTATCTATAATAAAATCATAATCACTTCCATAAGTAATCGTTGTTTTGGTCCAATGTGCCTCATTCCAAACATATTTAATACCCAACATTCCCCTGAGTTTTTGGTCTTTGGTGCCATATGCTCCGTAGCCAAAAAGGTTTATTTTATTACTGATCCCCGGCATGGTCCAGAATCCAAGACGAAACCGCCACCCCTCAAGGGAGTTTTTGCTTAAAAATGATGAATATGGGCCAATACGCAGCAGTTTACCAAAATCCCAGTAGCCGGTTCCTGCAAATGCAATCAGTCTAATATCCCGCTGAAAACGATTATTTTCTTTTAAAGAATCAACCATACTGTAAATATTCTTTTCGTGCAGGGTAAGTGAATCCGGCCGGTTATTTTTCCAAAATGATTCTGGTTTATTCCAGTTCGTAGTTTGTTCCTTTTTAATAATTTGTGCAATGATGGTGGATGGCTCGCCTGAATTCAGGTTAATCTTGTCAGTTACTGTTGTGTTTTTGATTATAAACTGTAAGCCATTTTTATTTTCCGGAGCAGGTAATCCAAGAAGAGCTAATCCACTTTCAAATTTTACCTCAGACGAAAATTTATAAGGCATATATACCCAATTATCGGAGGTACTATCATACACCTGGGTATATTCTTCATTATACATTATGTCTTTTACATAATTGATATTAGCTGTTTTATTAAAGTGCATCTCAACTGATTCAATTGCAAGATTGCTTGTATTTATCCATAAAAAACCACTAAAGGCTCTTTCATAATTTCGTAATGGAATGAATCGAATTTGCTGAATAGTATCTCCGGATTCAATAGTAGTGTCCCCCTGGAAAAATGTATAATAGTTAAAAGCATTGTTGTTTAATGGACTTACGTATGTCTGGTCAAATACCGGGATCCAATCATCGTATACATTAAAATTGAAATAAAATTTATCAAATTTACT
>PKYU01000342.1 GCA_003132765.1 Chitinophagaceae bacterium
CATTAGGGTTATCTGAATTTAGTAAAGGATACGTCTTCGGATAACCTGAGCGCCTCACTT
Source organism: Chitinophagaceae bacterium (assembly GCA_003132765.1). Classification (GTDB taxonomy): domain Bacteria; phylum Bacteroidota; class Bacteroidia; order Chitinophagales; family Chitinophagaceae; genus Ginsengibacter. The sequence goes on from PKYU01000342.1 coordinate 61, forward strand.
CTGCCCAGGTTTCGTGAGGCTGCGGAAACTCGGCGATCCATTTTTGAGTACCGATCTGCTCACGCTCCTTCTGGGGATCATTGGAAAATTTAACCGGAATATCAGTTAATGCAGGAGTATGATAATAGTCATTTAAAGCAACTGGTAAACTTGTACCATTAATATAAGTATTTATAACTGTAGGATCAGTAATTCCCCACGTATTCATAGAACTTTCAATCCCTTTCTGATAGAGTTCTTGTGCTGTTCCTCCCATATCCCATCCATTTAGGGCTCCTTCAGCACGTGCAAAATATGCTTCCGCGGAATACATTACGGTTTGTGGAGTTGTATTCATATTAACAGGCTGAAGATACAAACTCACATTTGAAGTATTATCATAGCTGTTTTCGGGAATAACTTGTTGAGCCGGAGTCATTCCGCATCTTACACCGCGATATTGACCATCAGTAAGAGCCGGAGACCAATACTTACTCATCCTTGGGTCATTCCACCCTTTAAATAAACTTTCGAATTCGCAACTCATTCTTTGTTCATTCCAGCCTGTTTGAAAATTCATACCATTGGGGTTAGCGACACTTACCGCTACGAAGGCATTATCACTTAAGTCCGTCATAACACCGTTGGATACCGCTTTTTCAGCTTCCATTTTTGCTTTAGCTGAATCAACCATAGAAATACGCATAGCCAAACGCAAACGTAGTGTATTACCGAACTTCCGCCATTCAGAATTATTACCTTGATAGATAGGATCTTTGTCTCCAAAAGAAGGTGTGTTAAGGTTATTTTTCAAAAGAGAATCGGCTGACTCCAATTCTTTAAAAAAATNNCGGGCCCCAAGTATCTGTTGCACGATGCAGAATAAATACTTTCCATATTCTTGCCACCGCGTTAAGGGTTGGAGCATTATCTCTAGTTGCATCAATTATGTTTTGTAAGGGAGATAAGGCTCCATACCATGCGTTATAAATAGTAGCAGGCATAAAGTCCGGGATAAGATACCGTTGAAAAGAATGTGCCACCTGGGTTGAAGCAAATTGCCGTGAGAATAGACCTGGACCCAGCGAGGATGCCCAGTAACTTGTACCGACGAAAGTTTGCACTATAGATCCTGGAAACAAACTTCTGAGGTCCGTGGAAGATAATGTGAGTAGGCGAGTTGGATCAGTATTAATTTTCTCAAAATTTTTAGTACAGCCAGATAATAACAATAAACCAGCTATTAACTTTATTCCATGTGACCTTTTCATATTTAAACATGGAAAACATCCTTTAATATTTAAATTTAAGCTTTTCATTATGTTTTATTTTAAAATAATAGTAAAATCAATTTTTAGAAAAAACTAAAACGATAGTTTTAGATTAACGCCGATATTACGAGTCGTAGGTTGGGCAGCACTCTGACTAATCTCAGGATCAAAAGGAGAATGAATTTCAAACCAAAAAAGATTTCTTCCGACCAGAGATAATTTTGCCGATTTTATAATGTGTGTTTTATCTAATAATCGGTTTGAAATTCTATAGCTTAATTCTACCTCCCTTAACCGCATGTTGGTAGCTGAATAAATGTAACCCACTCCGTTAACATTTGTCCAGTAGCTTTCGGCATTAATACTTTTATTATTCTTTTTGCCGTCTGAGGTGTATCCATCTATAATCAAACCACCACCTTCCCTGCCTTGTAAAGATGCTTGTGATGTCCCCTGAATATCCATCAAATCCTGCGTATTTTGGTTTACAACCCCGCCATGGCTATAATCTATCAAAAAACTTAATGAAAAACTTTTGTAGGATAATTCATTCATAAATCCAAGCATGTAATCAGGTTGGCTTTTCCCAAAATAAGCTGTACCGATGCCAAAAATCGGTCTTCCATTATCATCAACAAGACGCCTTCCCTGTGCGTCCCTTCCCCAATCTTGTGCATAAACATCTCCAATACTTCCTCCTATAAGCCTACTGGTAGATCCTGAATCTAGACGAACAATTTTATTTTTATTACTTGAAAAATTTATTGTAGCATCCCATGAAAAATTTCTTGTTTTAAGAGGTCTCCCATCTAGAACAAATTCTAAACCTCTATTCTGAATTAGTCCCGCATTAACATATTCATTTGCATACAAGGATGCGACGGAGGGTGTAGCTAATTGTATTAATTGATTTATTGTGCTTGATTGATAATAGGTTAGACTTAAACCCAACCTGCCATTGAAAAATCGGGAATCCAATCCCGCCTCATAAGTAGATGTTAATTCTGGCTTATAATCTGCTGTCGCACGTAATGATGATGGGCTAATAACTCCTCCAGGGAGCACGGAAAAATAGTTCCGATCTAGATATTGATTACCACCAAATCCTGAATTTGCATAGGTAATTCTCACCTTCCCGTAAGAAATCCAGGAAGGTAGTTTAATAATATCCGAAATTAAAGCTGATAGCCCAAACGTCGGATAAAAGTAAGATTGATTACCAGAAGCCAGTGCCGAAGACCAATCATTCCTCAATGTAGCATTAAGGTATAACACATTATCATATGACCAGGTAGTTACCCCGTAAATAGATTGAATCTGTGGAGATCTGCCATACAGGTTATTTGAAATCAAATTCTTTGTATTCTGCATAAAAAAGAAATCAGGTTTTATTAAGCCTAGGGCATTAAGTTCTAAACTCTCGTATTTACTTTCTTGAACTGATGCTCCTATGTTCCCATTCAATTCAATTTTCTTTGTCAGTTTTCGATTAAAGGATAATAATGCATCTACATTGATTGAAGTGCTTCTTAAATTTCTTAGAGAATACACGTTTCCATAACCGGCCCAGAAATAGGAATCTTCGTACATTCTATCATCTGGTTTTTGGATTAATTTATCCATGCTGGCTCTAACCTGAAGGTCCAACCAGTCGGTAAAACTATATTTAGCAGATAACAAACCCAAAATGCGATCTTTTTGTTCATAAAAAAGATGCCTGTTCAATGCCCAATAAGGGTTAGAATTGAAAACGGATCCCGGTTTCCAGAAACTTTGTTTTCTGTTCCCTAATGAATCAAAATATTCATATTTCTGCATTTCAGTTAAGGGTATGGAAACAGGAGCCTTTAGTATCCTGGAATAAACATCTACATGTGAGTCGGTAGTAGCTTTATTATTGTTGTTTTCTATTATATATGTTACTTTGGCGGTAAAGGAAAGTCTGGAAGTTATCTTATTATCAATTCTTAAATCAAAATTATTCCGATTATAACTTTGGTTTGGAATGATACCTTTTGCGTTGGTGTTACCATAAGAAAAATATGTTTGCATTAAACTATCACCGCCCATTAAACTAACGGTATTGTCTACTGTAAATGCGCTTCTTAAAAAATCTCTTAAATGATTCGGCTGACCAGAATAAGGTACTTCATCACCATTCCATAATGTAACTAATTGACCTGTAGCTTTTGGCCCCCAACTACCTTCAGCATGGGGGTCATAAACGCCACAACTCCCTTGCCCATACTCACTTTGAAGTTTTGGAAGTCGATTAGGCTAATCAACTGAAACATTACCAGTGTAATTCACTGTAATCTTACCCGCCTTCCCACTCTTTGTAGTTATAATAATTGCTCCATTCTGACCTTGGCTTCCATATAATGCTGCTGCCGAAGCGCCTTTTAAAACTGTCATAGATGCCACATCATCACTATTAAGCATTCCTATTCCATCTCCTCCATTTCTTCCCCCATAAAATCCAGTACTACCACCGGTTTCTAATGGTCTGCTGCTATTGTCAAGTGGCACACCATCAATTATAATTAATGGCTGGTTGTTGCCAGAGAGAGAACGTTCACCACGCAACAGGATATTTGCCGAACTGCCTGGCCCGTTAGGGCTCATAGTAATTCTTAAACCTGCCACTTTGCCCTGTAGTGCGGTTGCTATATTTGTTGTTTTAGCTTCATCTATCTCATTGCCACCAACCGTTTGAACAGAATAAG
>PKYU01000171.1 GCA_003132765.1 Chitinophagaceae bacterium
GCCTATGAACTGATTATTGATGTATTGCGGGATTATCGCTTTTTTAAAAGTGATTTGGTTCATCCAACTGATATGGCTGTGAATTATGTATTTGAAAATTTTTGCAATGCTTTTATTGATGATAACAGCAGGAAATTATCAGAAGAAATAAAAAAGATCAATACTGCCTTAAACCACAAACCCTTCCACAGGGAAAGCAATATTTATAAAAATTTTGCCGCAGCACAAATTGAAAAAATAAAAAAAATTTCGAGTCAATTTCCATTACTTGATTTCAGCAGTGAACAGGAATTTTTTTCACGACATGCGTAAAACCTGAGATCCATTATCAATCCAACTAATTTGATTCCTCAATGAATTTTATTTGGTGTGNNAATTTTATTTTACCCAGCAAAATCAATTTAGCAGCTATCCCCAGGGGCAATCCCACAGTTTTTGCCATAGCAGTCCTCTTTTGATCTTCGCCTTTTACAATGAGGGAACTTCTTATTTCTTTTTTCCTGCCATTTACTTCAAAGCCTATTTCATGAAGCATTACGATCATGTCTTTATCATGCGGCTTCATACTTAGTCTCTCTTCAAGGATCTTTTGTAAGAGGGAAGCGGAATTATTTATCTCTGTTTCTATCAAACTATTGCTTCGCATACCTAAATAATCTACCAGTGTTTCAAACTCTGCTTCATCTTCAATTATTGGCAGAGGAGATGTCATTTCATTATTTTTTACCAGGAACCATTCATTGTAGGTTTTGCAGTCTTTGATTTCTTCATAATCGTTCTGATCTGTGAAACCCATGTTCACAAGGACATTCCATACCCTGCAGAATACCGGGTACCGCAGCGTAGTGCGTATGAATGTATCTGCTTGTTCCAGTTGATAGGTTTGAATATAGGAAAGTGAATCACGATTCGGGTACCATGCAAGTGGAAAAAGTCCGGGAACGGTAACCATTTTACACTTTTCAAAAACATGCCTGTACGGAATTTCAATAATATGTCCTTTTTCTTTATATACAGAACCTGAAGATCCTGCCATTACTATGTTTGCGGGGTTCCAGGTAATTTTATAATGCCATGGATTATTATCACTTTCCGTGGAAACCAAACCGCCACAGTGTGATTTAAATGAGTTGATTTTTCCACCAATACTTTTTACATGGTCAATAATTTTCATTGCACTCATGTGATCTATTCCCGGATCAAGACCTATTTCACATAAGAACAATAAACCCTTTTTTTCAATTTCACTGGTAAGATTCTTTATATTCTCATCAATGTAGGAGGCTGTCAAAAGATGTTTTGAGAATTGCAGGCAATCTTTGGCTACTAAAAAATGCAAATGAGGAGGTAGCATAGATATTACCAAATCTGACTCCCTGACCAACCCAATCCTTTTTGATTGATTGGCCACATCAATTGAGACTGCCTCTGCATTCTTACACTTGGCTATTTTGGATTGTGCTGCGTGAAGATCTGCATCACATATAATAAGCTTCCAGCCATAGTTTTCGCAAACGCTGCATAAATATTCTATCAGGTATATAGCCGATTTACCCGCTCCAAAAATTAGGATATTCTTCATTATTTATAATATTTGTTATTTTCTTAGCATCAAAGAGGTCATTTCATTTTTCTTAAAAAAGTATATTATTCCGGTGTTTTAAACAATAAGCCCCGCCAATAATTTTACTTTCCAAAGGAACGGATAAATTGGCATTAATAAATTGAAAATCCTGCTGATTTGCTTTTCCACATCAGGCAATAAAATAGTGTAAAAAAAAGGATTAATTTGATGTATTTTTTAAGGAAAACCCCTGATTAAAAAGTATATTTGCCGACAGTAAACAATTATGGATATAACAGAAGATCAACTGCCTGAAAATGGCCATGAAAGGGGCCGGATAATTCCCGTAAATATCGAAGAACAAATGAAATCCGCTTATATCGATTATTCGATGAGCGTAATTGTTGGCCGTGCCTTACCGGATGCGCGGGACGGTTTAAAACCCGTTCACCGGCGGATACTCTATGGCATGTACGAAATGGGAAATTTTTATAACAGGCCCTACAAAAAATCTGCCCGTATTGTCGGTGATGTGATGGGTAAATACCATCCCCATGGCGATGCTTCTATTTATGATACCATGGTTCGTATGGCGCAGGATTGGAGTATGCGATATACCCTGGTGGATGGACAGGGTAATTTCGGAAGCCAGGATGGAGACAGCCCCGCAGCTATGCGGTATACTGAGGTTCGTCTTGAGAGAATCGCAGAAACTATGCTGGATGATATTGAAAAGGATACCATAGATTTTCAGCTTAATTATGATGATACTACCAAAGAACCAACAGTTCTTCCAACACGAATACCACAGTTATTATTAAATGGATCCAGTGGTATTGCAGTAGGAATGGCCACAAATATGCTACCGCATAATTTGACCGAGGTAATAGACGGATGTGTTGCTTTTATTAATAATAAAGAAATTACTATTGAAGAACTTATAAAAATTGTAAAAGCTCCGGATTTTCCAACGGGTGGAATAATTCATGGATATGAAGGAGTAAAAGCCGGACTATTGACCGGAAGGGGTAGAGTGGTATTGCGAGGCAAAGTTGTTATTGAGATGGCTAAAAATGGCCGGGAAAAGATAGTGATTACTGAAGTGCCTTACCAGGTGAACAGGGACACGCTCACTGAAAAAATAGGTCACCTCATTAATGATAAAGTTATCGAAGGTGTATCTGATGTAAATAATGAAAGCAATAATAAAGAAGGGACCCGGATTGTTGTTGAATTGAAAAAAGATGCTATCGCGCAGGTTATTATTAATCATCTCTATAAGCATAGTGAACTCCAGACTTCATTTGGAATCAACAATGTTGCCCTGGTAAAGGGAAGACCAAGAATTTTAAATATCAGGGAACTCATCAAGGAATTTGTTGATTTCAGGCATGAGGTAGTAATTAGGAGAACAAAGTTTGAATTAAGGAAAGCCGAAGAAAGAGCCCATATACTGGAAGGGTATCTGATTGCTTTGGATCATCTTGATGAAGTAATCACGCTCATCAGAAATTCATCTACGCCGGATGTTGCAAAGGAAGGATTGATAGCCAGTTTCCAAATGAGTGAAATTCAGGCAAAAGCTGTTCTTGAATTAAGGCTGCAACGTCTTACNNTGGCTTTGATAGGCAGATTGAATGAAATTCTCGCGAATGAAAGCTTGCGATTCGGGGTAATTAAAGATGAACTGGAAGAGATAAAACAAAAATTTGGTGATGCACGGAAAACTGAGATTACCTACCTTGCTAATGAAATTAGTATGGAGGATTTAATTGAGGAAGAGGATGTCGTGGTAACTATTTCAAACCTTGGATATATTAAAAGGACGTCTGCAACTGAATACCGTCAGCAACGCAGAGGAGGCAGAGGTGCACGAGGAAGCAGCACGAGGGAAGAAGATTATATCGTTCATCTTTTTGTAGCCTCAACCCATCATACTTTATTATTTTTTACTGAAAATGGTAAATGCTTCTGGTTGAAGGTTTATGAGATTCCTGAAGGCGATAAACATAGCAAGGGCAGGGCGCTTCAGAATCTAATCCAAATTCCTGCTGAAGATAAAGTAAGGGCTATCATTGATATTAAAGATTTACAGGATGAAGAATACATAAACAATAATTATATTGTGCTCTGCACCCGTAAAGGTATTATTAAGAAAACGAGGGTTTCAGATTTTTCAAGACCCCGCCAAAACGGAGTTAATGCAATTACGATTAATGAAGGGGACCAATTACTGGAGGCGTGCCTTACAGATGGAGAAAGGGATATAATGATGGCTGTAAAGAGCGGAAGAGCGATCCGATTTCCCGAGAAAAAAGCAAGGCCTACCGGAAGAGGAGCTATCGGAGTTTCCGGCATTTCTGTTGATTCTGCCGATGATGAAGTGGTAGGAATGATTTGCGTAAATAGTACTGATCCTGAAGTAAGCGTGCTGGTTGTAAGCAGCAAAGGTTTCGGAAAAAGAACAGCAATAGGCGAATATAGGATTACGAACAGAGGTGGCAAAGGTGTCAAGACGATTAATGTAACTGATAAGACTGGTACTTTGATTGGACTCCTGAATGTAAATGAGAAAGAAGACCTTATGATTACCTGCAAATCTGGAGTAACTATCAGGACTTCTATTGCAAGCATCAGGGAAGCCGGGAGAGCTATTCAGGGCGTCAAACTTATCAAATTAGATGACGGAGACGAAATTGCTGCAATTACAAAACTAAGCGAACACGATGAAGAAGATATAGACAAAAATACTGATACTGATCAAAGTGAAAAAAGTGAAAACGAATCTGAAAATAATGAAAACGAAATTTCAAATGAATCTTAAAATAAATGTGAAAATCAATAAATAAACGACAATGAAAAAAGTAGTTTTCTCCCTATTACTTATCTGCCTTGCATCGATGATTCATGCCCAGGACATTAAAAAGGCCAAATCTTATTTAGAAGGCAAACAGCTTGATAAAGCCAAAACAGAAATTGATGCTTATGTGGCAAAAAACCCCGACGACCACCAGGGTTATTATTACCAAAGTAAGATATATGGAGCAATAGCTTCCGATTCCAGTGCTCAAATCAGAGATTTAATAAAGGGGGACGCCCGCCAGCAAGTATTAGACCTTTTTAAGAAAGCCATGGCAGACACTACAGACATGAAGATTGCTGTGGTTGCTATGTCAGATAAGTATTCACCAATTTTTAATTTGTACACAGGTTACTATGAAGCGGCTGCAAATGCATTCAATAACGCTGCGTCTACCGGTAATAAAGCAGGCTTTGAAGAGGCCATGAATGATTTTATTAAGGCGAATAATGTAGGGCAATATATCGCTTCAAGAGGATGGGCCCGCATAGCCAAAGTAGATACTATGCTGGTATTGAATACAGCTAAGGCTGCACTTAATGCAGGTAAGAATGATGAAGCCTTGACTTACTTTTCTGAACTTGCAGATGCACACATAAATGGTACAAAGGACGGAGGCGCTTCCAATTCTACTTTTATTCTGCCTTACCAATGGCTTGCTTTACATTATAAAGACAAGAAGGATGCTCCCAATATGATGAAATATGCCAAATTCGGAATGGAACTTTTCCCAAATGAAAATTATTTCGACTTGGTTTTAATTGACTATTACAGGGATCAGAAAGATTATAACACTTTATTCAATAAATATAATGAACTGGTTACCAAGCGCCCGGATAGTCTTATGTATCATTTTAATTACGCTAATGAAATCTTTGGATATTTGTACAATGGTGATGAAAGTGTGGTAGTTCAGAATAAAGATTCTTTACAGAAAGTTTTGGGAAACCAACTTGAGCTGGCCTACAAGATCAATCCAAATGATGTAGTTACCAACTGGCTGTATGCTCAATATTATTATAACCAGGGGATTGATACCAGGGATTCTTCATTAAAAATAAAGAGTACAAAACCGGATGATGTGAAGCTCAAGGCAGACCTGACCGCTGCTTCAAAAGCTGACTTTAATAAAGCAATTCCGTACGCTGCTAAGGCTCTTACGCAACTCGAAGGAGCAGGATTTAAAAAAACAGATAAATCAAAGTATAAATCAATCGTGAACCTCCAGCAGAAGATTTATCAGAGCCTGAATCAAAATGACCAGGTAAAAGCATACCAGGATAAATATGATCAGGCAGATACAAAATTTGTAAATTAATAATTTCAGCTAATTTGATATGAGTGTAAGGCCCGGAGAATTTTTCTTCGGGTTTTTTTCTTTTATTGAAAGACTTTTAAAATCAAAAGGATGTGAGATTTTCAATGATAAAGACCCAGAATAACTTTTATTATACTTCACAAGGGATAAATTAGTGACTTTCTATTATCAAAGAATTGGAACTTTAATGAAAGTAAAGATTTGAG
>PKYU01000540.1 GCA_003132765.1 Chitinophagaceae bacterium
CAATTTTTGAGCATGATTCAATTCCTCAGGAGTAAAGACCTCATCGATAGTTTTCCCTGCGTAATCTTTATATTTCAGAAATTTCTTTTTAAGATAAGGGAGTTGGGCTATGATATCATCACGAAGATTAAAAGGATAAGACTTGCCGTCAGATTTATAATAGGCCGCTATGCAATCCGATTTGCCATTTTTATCAAAATCATCTACGTACAATCTTGCCGGGTGACTGCTATCGGCCCTTATTTTTGAATTTAGGCCATTATTCCCTGCAATAAGATCTGGGTAACCATCGTCATTGACATTTGCAATAGTCAAACAATTCCACCAACCGGAGGAACCGGCGATTTCCCTGACCTTTTCTAATTTACCATTTACATATTTTAATATTGTTACGGGCATCCAATCACCCACAACTATCAATTCTTTTTTCCCATCTCCATCCACATCGTACCATTGGGCATCCGTTACCATTCCAAGTGTAGAAAGTTCCGGTGCGATAGTATTCGTAACATCTGTGAACTTTCCATGTCCCTCATTATGTAATAATTTACTTTGAGGTATAACACCATAAGAACCCGGAACACTCCTGGCCCCAATAAAAATATCTGGCAGGCCATCTCCGTCATAATCACCTGCACGCACACATGATGCATTGATATTAAGGGTGGGCCAGCCCGTAAATGTTCGGGTGAAGTTACCTTTGCCATCATTGATATATAATCTTGGCGCTAAATAGAGCGATCCCAATTGTTCCTTATTACCTCCTGATGCTACTACCAAATCCAAATCTCCATCACCATCTGCATCAAAAAATTCGGCGCCTATACTTTCATATTCTTTATCCTTCGCAAAAGCAAATTGAGGACGTTGAATAAAAGTACCATTAGGCTGCTGAATAAATAATTTGGCTGTATCGCCACTGGCGCCGCCGAGAAAGAAATCGTCAAAGCCGTCGCCGTTAACATCCCCAAAAGCAAGCTTAGGTCCCTCGGTAGAAAGCATTTTAGGAATTAATTTCTCTACGTCAAAATCAATAAATGAATTCTCTTTATGGACAATATTTCCGGAAATTACAGAAGTTGTGATATTTCTATATAATTCAGGTGCAGGCTTTGGCATCTTATAGACGCCGGTTGCATTTTTTTGCACAAGTACTATCGTAGTATCGGTACCAATATTTTCAATTCTTTGCGTCCTTAAATCAGGCCAAAGGACAATCAGGCTATCCACTTTTGCTGAGTTCCCCAGTCCAAAATTAAGAACAGGCTCTACTGAGCTTTCAAAACCACGGCTGGGCATTTGTTCCAATACCTGCTCGTTGCCATTTGAAAAAATAGTGACCCTGGCTCCATAACCAAGTGTATTAGGTGAATTGCCATGCAATTGAACTTTCAAGTAAGGGGTATGAAATCTTTCAGAGGTCATATTTCTATATACAAAAGCTTCCCCATTTTCATTGTTCACTACCAGGTCAAGGTCGCCATCGCCGTCTAAATCACCATATGCGGCGCCATTGCTAAAACTGGGTGTTGCCAGTCCTAATTCTTCGGACTCATTCTTAAAAGTGAGGTCTTTTTGATTTATGAAACCGTAATTGGGGATTGGAGTGTAGGACATCTTATCTAAAAAAGTTTTGAAATTAAATCCCCCGCTTCTCACCTGCCTCATTACCTCATCACTACTGAAAAAATCGAGAAAATCCTGGTCTGTAAGATCTTTACTGATTCCATTGCTAACGAACAGATCCTTCCACCCATCATTATTAAAATCAAAACTCAGGGCACCCCAACTCCAATCTGTAGCTTCTACACCAGCCATGTCTGCTATCTCACTGAAAGTGCCATCACCATTATTTAATTGTAGGCAATTGCTTGAAAACTGATGATGAAAATCATTCTTGAATTTGGCATTTTGTACATTGTAATCATCAAATTTTGTCGTTGTCTTTAACCTGTAGTCGCTACCGGGAAGCATATCCGTTGTGAAAACATCCAGCCACCCATCGTTATTAATATCGATCATATCAGAACCCATGGATGCGTAGCTCATATGACCGAGGGCTTCATCGCTTACTTCTTTAAAAGTGCCGTTATGCTGATTAATATAGAGATAATCCTTTTACCAAAAGTCGTTAGATACGTAAAAAAGATCCCAACCGTCGTTGTTCAGGTCGCCAACGGTAACCCCTAAACCGAACCCGATTTCACTTCCATATATGTGTGCTTGCTCACTCACATCCGTAAAATGACCATTATCATTGCGGTATAAGCGCTGGCCGCCATTATAGTTACGAATGTTGCGCTGGTTAAGGTTATAGCCAAAACTCTCTATGGGGCGGTAGCTGTTATTCAGGATAAAGCAATCCAAATCGCCGTCATGGTCATAATCAAAAAAAATAGCCTGAGTTGAAAGGCCTTTATCATCAAGGCCGTATTCATGTGCTNNTTGCAAACGTAAATGTCCAACCAACCATCCCCATTAATGTCAACCATCGTAACCCCTGTATGCCACTTATGAATGCCCTGAACTCCTGCTTTTTCAGTAACATCCTCAAACTTCCAGTTTCCTTTATTTATGTAAAGCTTATTACTTCCCTGGTTTGATGTGAAAAATATATCAGGTTTACCATCATTATTCACATCCCCGATGGCGACGCCCCCGCCATTATAAAAATTGCGGTATTTAAAAACATTAAAATCTTTGGTGTCTTCAACTTTGTTATCGAAAGTAATCCCGGTTTTAGAGGAAGGCATCATTTGAAATAGAGCATCCTTTTGGTCAAATTTTTTGACTTTTTCCTGGTTGCACCTGCAAAAAAGTAAAATCAAAAATAGAGCTCCGGGGAAACAAGATAATTTACGGATCATACATTTACAATTCTGGATAAAACAAAAAAGAAGCGGCGTAAAGTTCGCCACTTCTTTTAAGAAGTAATTATAATTTATTCAGAAAGATTAATACCCGGGATTTAGCGTTAAATTACCATTTGCTGTTATTTGCTTAATTGGAATAGGAAAAACCATCAAATGCTGATCAGGGTCGGCAGGCTTAGAACCCGCATTCCTTGCCTTTGTAAAGTAAGGGCCATTTCCTGAAACTTCATACCTGGGGAGATCATCCCTTCTCACTCCTTCATAAGCCATTTCCCTTCCTTTTTCATCCAATAGTGTCTGAAGCGTTAAAGTTGATAAATCATGGGAGTGATCTCCATACGCCTT
>PKYU01000153.1 GCA_003132765.1 Chitinophagaceae bacterium
TAGGAGCGGGCTTCAGCTTCCAGTTATCCTGCAGAATTTTCTTTATTACCTCAGAATCGTATCCCCGGATTCCTCTCTTGAGGAACCAGTCCTGGATATCGGAAAGGCAGAAGCAAATGCAATCTGTATTTTCTTTTGAATCTATTAGAAGAAGTAGAAGATGGGCTATTTTAGATTCCAGTTTGTTGCGGTTAAACCGCTTTACTCTCAGTAGTGAGCTGGTAGCGATTTGTTCCGGGGTAAACCACATGCGGGTTTGCTTGCTGGTGGAATAGGGCCGTTCAACCAGGTAGTTTAGAAAATATGGGATCTCTGTGTTTAGTTCTGCAAGCAGGTTGGTATTGTCGTGATCAAATGGGGGAATTTTTCTTATCCAATACCTGATTTCTGTCTTTTCTATAAAAATGAAATTGTCTTCATTATTGCTGCATAAAATAAACTTTCCGAAAAATTCAATTTCCTGCCGGTCTATGCCTTTGGCTTCAACTTTATAATATTTGGAAGTGGACAGGTTCTTTAAACGTTCGCTGTCTTCTTTTCGGTCCAGGAAAGTTTCATCAACGCCAATGATTAATTTTTGAGCCCATTCGGCATTGAAGTTGCTTCAAAAATCTTCATTGCTGTTAATGGTCATGTTATTTCCAAAAATCGACTTGAGGTAATTCAGGAAGATGGTTTTGCCAGTCGACCGTTCACTACTCATTAAGCATAGTATCGGTAGCATCTGTGTGGGCTGCAGTAATAATATCTTTAGATAATCCAGTCCCTGGTCCAGCTGCTCACCAAAAATGTGGGAAAGAAAAGCAAGTGTATTTTTCGGATACCCTTCTTGCAGTTGGTGGTTGAATGGGTTATAGCGGTTGTAAAAATTCTGGACAATACGCTCGTAACCTATATGAGCGGGGATTAAACAAAATCCGTCATACCTTGGAATTAAAAAATCTTTACCATGATCCTGCTTTATGCACTCAATAGACCACATTACCATACTGGATATTGTATCACCAGATGATAGAGGCTTCTGGATGATTTTGTAGTACGTTGTACCAATGCGGAGGTAGTTATTATTTTCCATCGTCTTATTGGGATTTAATTTTTCTTGAACTGTTGAGCTGCATAGCACTGATCACTTCAGAGCGACGGAAATATACTCTCCCATTCATGCGTAAATAAGGAAGCCCCTTTTTCATCCAGTCCGTTAAAGTAACCAAAGAGATATTGAGTTCTCTTGACATATCCTGGCGGGATAAAAGCGGTTCGTCTTCTGCTTTCAATAAGTTTTTTTGAAGGGCCACGCTCTCCTGAACCTCAGCCTTAACCGATTCGCGTATCCAACGGCGAAAATCTTCTTCCTGGGGAATGNNTAGATTAACCTGCCTATGCCAACTGCACCCGGACTTAATCGAATTGATGATCAATTAAAAAGCAAGGAAACTGCTTTTTCAATCCTATCTTTTTTACCCGAATTGGAGGTATTCAAAATAGTGCGGCGTTCTGCAATATAGTTTTTACGAATGGTGGAAATGCTGAGATTTTCTTTTCTGAAATAATCGGAATGCAGAAGTAAAATATTTGCTAAGTCTGTATCGGTGACTTTATCAAAAACAGTCCTGCCGTTATTTTTCTTTGGAACATACTCCTGCAATAGTATTAATAAGTCAATGAAAGCAAAAAGGTAGGCATCACTGGAGAACTTTAGTTTGCTAACGGAGTAGGCGCCTGCAATTTCTGCAATCTTGTCTTTGGCTTTAGCATTAATATCCTCCAGCACTTTGTCTGTTTCGGCGAAAAGCTTTTCTGAGATAGCTGATATATCAAAATTGCTTAGTGAAGGGGTTTGTTTGGAAACCTCGTCCCTTAAAATTATTTTCAGCTCATTGGTAACATAGTTCTGATATAGAAACGACTTATTCCTGTTTTTCGATTTTTCAATTTCCCTGTTGACCCATTCCAGCGCTCCCTGATAAATAGAAAGTCTTCTTGCATTGCTTTGCCGGCCAAAAAAAGTCGGATGTTGTAATTGATTGCTCCGGTGTCTTAATTCAAAAAAAAGAAAATCAAGGAAAGCCTCTTTGTTGGTGAAAAGTTCAAAATGGAAGCGTATGAACTCAATCGAATCGTTGCCGTAATAACAAACCATTTTATTGAATATCTCATTATAATAGGCAGGTGCAATCGGTTCGGAAGTAAAGTAAAGATAAAAGTCATCTTTATACTTTCCTATATGATATGCAAAGAATGGGGTGAAGCCGCCTTTTTTATTTGGGTAATTGGTGATCACCTCGCCTCCTCTCAGCAGGACACGCAACATATAATTTGAAAATAATTTTTCCCGGGTACTCATATCAGGTAGTTCTTAGGGAGTTGATTAAACTGTTTTGGGAGTGGCTCTCATATTTTAATAGTGTTCGTAAATCAGAATGTTGTGTCAGCTTTTGAACAATAGTTATGGGGACACCTTTTTCAAGCATCAAGGTAACAAAGGTCATCCTTCCCATATGTGATGACATAAATTTAAATTTCGGATTCTTAATAACAAATTCTTTTATTCCGCTAAACCGGACAATTTTTTCGGTAGCATCAATTCCGACCTCCTCTCCCAGTTCCTTTAGATAATCGTTCAATTTTTGATTAGAAATAGAAGGTAATGAATAATCATATTTTTTTAAAATCGGCAAAGCGTTTTTTATAAACCCTTCAAAGGGTATAACAACTTTCTTCTTAGTCTTATACGAGGTGAATTGCCAGATGTTATTATT
The DNA here is from genome assembly GCA_003132765.1 of Chitinophagaceae bacterium. GTDB lineage: Bacteria > Bacteroidota > Bacteroidia > Chitinophagales > Chitinophagaceae > Ginsengibacter. The sequence goes on from PKYU01000153.1 coordinate 2,760, forward strand.
AAAATCGTCTTTATTAAATCGTACGATGTCCGAATACCGCTGACCGGTGTAGCAGGCAAAGCAGAATAGATCGCGCGCCCTTTCGAGTCACTTGTTTCCTGAAAAATCGAAATTGGATAAATCAGAAAGCTCCTGCTCTGTTAATGCTACGATTTCATTTTTCACCCTTTTCTTTATTTTGGTTTTTATTTTTGACAGGTGATCTACGTTATTGATATACCCACTTTCATGGCAGCAGTATAAAAATGATTTTAGCGTGGAGATGTATTTAGCAATGGTGTCATTATACAGCCCCCTGGTTGTATCGTAAGGATTTTTTCTGTTCACCATGAAACAGTTCATAGGTATTGAAAAATACCTGGTTGAAGTCTTCAAATTTCAGCGTTAGGTTATATTTCTGTTCAAATTCTTTCAGGCTTTTAAACACAGTACGGTATTCTTTGAAGGTTCCTTCTGTGAGTATATTGCGTTTCTTTTCAAAAAATTGTTCTGTTGCTTTTTCAAACGTGTTCCTGGAAATAACGACATTGCCATTGACCACAGAAAGGGTAAACGCTTTTACTTCTTCTTCCCTTATAATAGACCTCTCTTCTTTAAAACGGCTGTAATTTTTTAGCAGTTTGGTAGTTAAATCGTTTAGTTCATTGTTCAATTCAAGGCTGCCACTTGTATGTGACCGGAAACAACCTTCTTTAAAGTTCCATTGTTCCCCTTTGACTTTGATATTTGTCCTGACTTTTAGCCTCCTTCCTTTTTCGTAAGTAAAAAATAAGTACAATGCATTGGCTTTCGGATTGAAGATTGTTTTAGGGTAAGGCTTGCTTTTCCGGTCGCAATTTTCAATAATCGATTTGAGTTTCTTTTTATCAATGGAAGGATCGAAGGGTTTGTCGATATAAAAGTTCACATATGCCATGCTGTGAAGGTAAAAATTTCGGACAGATTTCGGACAGATTTCGGACAAAATAACTTAATTCATTCCATGAGTAATTTAACTTAACTTAACTTTTATACCATTTAATTTATTGGAAATTAACCATTTATAGCATTCTTCTTGTAAAGGCCACATTAAGATAAGTTAAGGCTGTTCCAATCCAGCCATCCCGACTATTTTTTAATACACATCCTTTGTTGCGTAGTGTATCAGGGCTAAGTGATCCTGTTAATCTTATCTATTTGCTACTACGATTCGGGCCATATTATTGAAAGCAAATAATCACTATGATTATTTTTTACCAATTCCTCTTAATTATGTATCAGATCATTGAATGTAGAAGGAAATTCAATGCATATGGAAAAAATATTATGTAGGAATTCATTCAATTGTTCCATTGTTTCATACCTTCAAAACTTAAAATCAAAAATACCTTTAATGCAAAAACTTCTATTTATCATTTCGTTTTCTATACTCTTTTTTCAATCAGAGGCACAAAAAAAAGGAAAGAAAAACCAGGCTCAGCCAAAAGTTACAACATCCCTGGCATCAGAAAATGATTCCGCATATAAGAGTCTTCAATGGAGGTGCATAGGGCCAACCCGCGGCGGACGGGCTGACGCAGTTACAGGTGTGGAAAATGATCCGTTAGTATACTATATGGGTACAACAGGAGGTGGTGTCTGGAAAACTACCGATGCGGGAAATACCTGGAAAAATATTTCGGATGGTTTTTTCAATATAGGATCTGTAGGAGCGGTTGCTGTTAGTGAGAGCGACCCGAATGTGGTGTATGTAGGAATGGGAGAACATCCCGTTCGTGGTGTAATGTCTTCCTACGGTGATGGAGTGTACAAATCAACTGATGCAGGGAAAACGTGGAAGAAAATGGGCATGGATCTTAGCCGTCATATTGCTGATATCTGCATCAATCCAACCAATCCTGACATAGTATTTGTAGCTGCCCAAGGCGCATTATATGGGCCTTCGGAAGAAAGAGGAGTTTATAAATCAACAGATGGAGGAGTAACATGGGAGAAAGTTTTGTATGTGGATGAACATACCGGTTGTGCCGACCTTAGCATGGATATGAGCAATCCGAGAATATTATATGCTGCCATGTGGGATCACCAGCGTACACCATGGGAAATTAGAAGTGGTGGCAAGGGGAGTGGTATGTATAAATCCACCGATGAAGGCGAGACGTGGAAAAAAATAGAAAAGGGCCTGCCAAAAGAAAAAGGTAAAATGGCGGTGGGTGTTTCCAGGAGCAATGATGAAAAAGTGTATGCATTGGTTGAAAGCGATACACAAAAAGACGAAGGAGGATTATTTTCCAGTGATGATGGCGGCAAAAACTGGAAAGGAGTAAGCAAAGATCACCGCCTTATTCAAAGAGCCTGGTATTATATAGAATTGTGCGTGGATCCTAAAAATGAAAATGTAGTATATGTTTTTAATTCGCCAGGTCTAAGCTCAATAGACGGTGGTAAAACATGGGGCAGGATACAGGGTACTCATGGAGATTACCACCAGATGTGGATCAACCCGAATAATGATAAGAACATGATTATTGCCAATGATGGTGGGGCAACAATAAGCTTTAATACCGGCGGTACTTGGACGACAGAAAACAATCAACCTACTGGTCAGTTTTACCGGGTGAATGCAGATAATCTTTTTCCTTATAATATATATGGAGGTCAGCAGGATGATGGCTCGGTCAAAATAGCCAGTCGCAATACCGCAGGCGGAAGAATAGGGGATAAGAACTGGACCAACTCTGCAGGGGCTGAAAGTGCTTTCCTTGCTTTTGACCCAAATGATCCCAGGTATGTAATGGGAGGCAGCTACCAAGGAACCATTGATGTACTCGACCAGCAATCACTTGAAGATAAGCCGGTAATGGCTGCGCCGATTCAATACCAATCGTTACAGCCAAAAGATATGAAATACCGGTTCAACTGGAATGCGCCTATCATAAATTCTCCAAATGACCCAACCGTATTTTATCATGCAGGCAACGTCTTATTAAAAACTAAAGACAAAGGAATTACTTGGGAGGTAATTTCTCCTGACCT
>PKYU01000425.1:0-998 GCA_003132765.1 Chitinophagaceae bacterium
CCGGATATCCGGACACCGTGTTACAGAATGAACACAGAGGTTGCACCGCAGTCTTTAATTGGCTTTCGGTTCAACCGTTCTATTTAGAAATTAAAGTATTTAAATACGCCGATGTAACAGGATTATCTGTCACTTCCTACATCCCTTCATCATGCAAAAATTTTTCAGCAATATTTTTCATGGCATTGATGGAGGTTTTTAAAAACCCCGGGCCAAGGCTTAACCTCGCCACACCAATTATTTTCAGTGTTTCAAAATCGGGTATCTCGGGAAGCAATAAAACATTTACCGGTAAACCGACTTCTTTAATAATGATTTCTATTTGTTCCTTTTTCTTTAGTGAGATGGGATAGAAACAATCCGCTCCTGAATTTGTATAAGCTTTTCCCCTGCGTATGGTTTCCGATAATTTTTCTTCATCCGATAANNTATTTCTAATCAGGCTAAGCTTTTCACATTGCGCTTCAATTGAAATAATTGTTTTATCATCCTTGTTAGTATCTTCAAAATTAATTCCTGCTATTCCTATATCAAGGAGCATTTTAATGTTTTCTTTTAGCTCAGCATTATTTGTTGCATAGCCACTTTCAATTTCAGCGGTTACAGGAATGGTTACACTATTTATTATTTTTCGCTGGATGTGCAACAGCTCTTTAAATGGAATTTTTTCTCCATCCGGATAGCCATTACTAAAAGCGATGGAGGCGCTTGCAGTAGCCACAGCGGCATAACCCAAACTTTCCAAAAGTATAGCCCCTAAAGGATCCCAGATGTTTGGAACCATCAATAATTTACCCTTATGATGAAGAGTGTTCAATAAATTTCCTTTCTCAAGTTGTATATTATTTTGTTTTGTCGTTTTAATTTCTTTTTTATTTTCAAAAACTTCTTGTATTTACTGTGAGGAGAGAATGCAATAATTGAAGACTCTTGAAACCATACGATTCATTTCTTCAAAACTGAATATTTAGTAATCAATGTTCCCTGTTCATTTACTT
>PKYU01000425.1:1008-2678 GCA_003132765.1 Chitinophagaceae bacterium
CAGGTGATTCGTTTGTAAATTCAATCTGTCCCGTAATTTCCAAACTTTTATATTTATCAGGATGCCCTGTCATAATAATAAGCTGATGATCTGCTGAAGGTTTAAATGTGTCAGCATTAAATGTGTTACTCCCCATAACAATAAGCCGCGATTCATTCAAAACCTTTTTATAATAATCCTGGTCCTGGTGAGATGACCACGAGCTGACTTTCGGTTCACCCCATTTTGTTATCTTACCATCAAGTGTTGATACAAATATGAGTATCGTTTTCATTTTATGTTTTTAATTAGCTTTCTATTTTTTTTGAAAGTTCACTAGCTTTATGTACAGCAACATGTTCTGTTTTATCACTCTTGATTTCATATTGCGNNTTACATGCTCACCGATCTTAAATTTTTAGCTCAAGGTTGTAATTTTTAATTATTGAAATACAGCAATTAATCTGCCTTACCTTGTTGTTTTGCCCCACTGACTGCTAACTGTATTCTTTTTTTTAATTCAGGAACAGTTTCTTCCATAAACCATGGATTTATCTTCACCCAGTTTTGATTTCGGGGAGAAGGATGTGGCAGTGGAAAATAGATTGGCAAATATTCCTGGTAATTTCTCACTGTTTCTGTAAGGCTTCCTTTGAAACTTTTTTTTAAATAATAGCGCTGCGCATATTGTCCTATTAATAAAATAAGCGGTTTACTTTTAAAATTTTTAAAAACCTGCGGATGCCATAAAGGAGCACATTCAAACCGTGGCGGAAGATCGCCTGACATTGCTTTTCCGGGATAACAAAACCCCATTGGCAAAATTGAAATGCAGGCAGGATTATAAAATATCTCCTCACCTACATTCATCCATTCTCTTAATTTTTTACCACTTGCATCGTTCCATGGAATTCCTGTTTCATACACACGCCTGCTGGGGGCCTGGCTTATAATAACAATCTTAGAAAATTCATTTAATTGGATGACGGGTCTCGGACCTAATGGTAAATGTTCTTTACAAACTTCACATACCTGTATTTTATTTAAAATGTTATTCATCTAAAAAAAAATAATTTGGTATTTGTCTTTAAGATAGAAATACTTTTTGTTCATTTTGAATTTAAAACACTGAATCATTTGTTATCCGCTTCTTTTTCATAATTCAATTCGTTATTCACAATTCTTGCAGGTGCTGTATAAGTATGTTCTGTTGCTTTTCCAATACCCATTATATGCATTACTTTCCAGCCGTGCAACTTTAAATAATCAGAAACCATAGAACGGTGACACCGCCACCACACTGCTTCCGAACACATATAAGCGGTTCTTTGTTTCAATGCAATTTTTTCAAGTTCTTTTATTCCATCATTAAAAGTGTCTGTTTCCATGTAGTCGGCATAGCCTCTCANNAACTCCTGATGTCTGCAATCAATTCAATATTGAACGAATGCAGCATGACTACAAATTCCTCCAAAGAGCGGGTGGAATGTCCAATAGTCCATATCGTTTTATTTTCTTCTTTCAATCTTTGTAATTCAAAATTCCGCCTCTTTATTTAGATTTTTTTAAATGAATGATAACCGGAACTTCGCCCCAATGCGGCGGTACGTCTTTACTAATTAGCAAGGGCATTGAAGAAGAGTTTCCTCCTAAATAATTTACCGCATGTTGATACACTACTTTTTTTATTT
>PKYU01000132.1:0-2653 GCA_003132765.1 Chitinophagaceae bacterium
TTTTGACAGGGCTGGTTAATATAATAAAAAAATTATTTCTGTGGCGTTGCGGGAAGTTGAGTTGATGGCTGTGCGCTATTATTTAGTGGCGCTGTATTTTGTTGCTGAGTAGGCGAGGTAACCGGCGATTCATACATTTGGTTGTCTTTCACGCTTCCGGAAGTTTTTGGAATAAACATAGCAGATGTAAGGCATAAAACACCAATAATTCCGGCAAAAAGCCATGTTCCTTTTTCGAGCACATCGGTAGTTTGTTTTACACCCATTAGCTGGTTTCCGAAGCCTCCTAATGAAGAGGAAAGGCCTCCTCCCTTTGGGTTTTGAATAAGGATAATCAGCCCTAATATAAGAGAAGCAACAATAATTAGTATTCCGAAAACAATTAACATATTAACTTGATTTTATACTTTCAATTTTGGAAGCAAAGTAAGCGCTTTTGGAGGGATTAATCAAACTTAATTTACTAAACATTTCAATGGCTTTATCTTTCTTATTCTGTTTCATGAGCACTTCAGCGAGCGCTTCAGTAAGTACTTCAGCATTGATATTTGATTCTTCTGCTGAACTTTGAACTAATTTTTCAACTGTTGTATTTTGTTCTTCCAGTTTATCCGGGTGAATTTTCTTCATGCTCTTTAGCCATTCAGTAAAACTTTTCATTTGGATGCCTAATTTATCATTTGTTACTAAAACCTCATCTATCTTGATCCCCAAAGACGCAAAATAGTCAACTGTATGCAAAGGTTCAAATTCTAAAGAAGATTGATCTCCTGCGAAGGATTCCTTTTCAATTTTAGCTTCATTTTCCGTTGATTCAGGCGAAATCAATTCCTCCTTTTTTTCTTGTTTCGATGGTGAAAAAGGCTCTTGTTGTGTTTCATTATTAACTTCGGGAGCTGGCTCCATGGAAGGATTATCTGAGACAGTGCTTTGAAAAACTTCTTTTGGTTTAAGCCTTAATGATTCAGCTTCAGTTACGGAGCCGGGAGTTTCCTTTATTTGTAATAAGTTTTCCTGATTTTCAGGCTCTGCTTTGTCTTTTTCAACCACCTCAGACATAGAGTCCACATCAGGCTGGAGATTTAATTGAAATTGCAGCCAATTTGGATTATTGAAGTACAATACCGTTTTTTGAGCAACCTTTTCGAAATCGGGATCGGAAGTTTTTTTACAATGGTATAGATATATAAAATTGGCAAAAGCGCAATAGGGATATTCAAAGGCATTTTTTCTGATTGCCACAGTATCATCTAATGATCTTTGATAAAAATATTCCGAATAAGAAGTGCTATTGTCCATGGAAACAATTTAATGCCCACTACCAGTTTGAAAATATTTTATTGAAGATGCCATCGGTTACATTTTTTACAATCTCGGAAGTTAATGAAGATTCAGCCTCCTGTAAAGTCTTCAGAGCCGAAAAATCGTAATTGCTTGTGAGATCCGCTTCAAAATTCTTTGTATTATCGAGTGCGTCTTTAAATATTATATGAAAAGTGACATTTAAGCGGTTGGTGCTTGCAGTTTGTCCTGAAATACCTGTTGTAGTAACGCTATAATCTGATAAATAACCACTGATGTCATAATTAGCATCATCATTGTTGGTCTGGGTAAGTCTGGTTTGCCCAATAATTTTTTGTTTGACTGCTTCGGTAATAGCTGGTGTTAACTGTGGATTTACATACCGGGCTTTATTTTCAAAATAGTTTATCCTGAAATTTTTTATTTCTGGTGGAATGGGGGCAGTATCTTTTGTTGAATACCTGCAGGTAGCACAGCTTTGGGTAAACAGAAGCAGACCTAACCAGGTGAACATTCTTATGCTTGTATAGAATTTCATTTCTTATTGTTCAATATTTTCTTCTGAATGAGACTAATTAATTTCAGAAAGGTTTTCCCCAATTACTTACTTCTTTTTATAATTAGTTTAAAGGTGCATGATTACTTTTCCCTATTCATTAATATTGTATTCTTTTAGCTTTCTGTAAAGAGTACGCTCGCTGATGCCAAGATCACTGGAAGCATCTCTTCTCTTGCCCCGATGTTTTTTNNTAAAGATTCCTCAACCTCGCGGTGTTCCGAGATAGTATTATTAAGTATTACAGGTTGGGAACTTTTTATAACCGGGCTGATCTGATCGGTATGATAAGGTTCTAATAAATTCTCATTATTAAAATTTTGGTTTCCGTTTAGAGCAGCAGGATTCTGAAGGACTTCAAAAAACATTCGTTTTAATTCAGTAACATCTTTTTTTACATCAAAAAATAATTTGTACAAAATTTCCCTTTCGTTACTGAANNGCTGAAAGAGCTGGCAATCGGGTGAAATTAGTTTCCGGTAAGAATTTCCTTAATTGATCGCCGGAAATATTTTTGTCTTGCGCCAGCACGGATATTTGATCTGCTATATTTTTCAATTGCCTAACATTACCGGGCCACGGATAATTCTTTAGCACCTGCTGAGCTTCTTCATCCAGCTGTACCGGGGGAGACTTATAGCGTTCAGCAAAATCTACCGCAAATTTTCTGAAGAGTAAATAGACGTCTTCCTTTCGGTCTCTGAGTGCCGGAACCCTTATCGGAACAGTATTTAAACGATAATATAAATCTTCACGGAACCTTCCGCTGTGGGTATATTCCAATAAATCTTTGTT
>PKYU01000132.1:2675-2894 GCA_003132765.1 Chitinophagaceae bacterium
CTTTTTCATGACCGAACAATTCAGAGTCGATGGTCCCTTCAGGTATGGCGCCGCAGTTTACCGCGATAAAGGGATTATGTTTTCGTGCTGAAAGTGAATGTATAATATGAGAAAAGACTTCCTTGCCAACACCACTTTCTCCATTTATTAATACACTTAAATCTGTATTGGCTACCTGTATAGCCACGTCCAGTGCATATATCAATGCAGGAGAATTTC
>PKYU01000513.1 GCA_003132765.1 Chitinophagaceae bacterium
ATAATCCAATATTATATCCCGCACGAATAATCGGATAACTCCTGCCTGGCCCATCTATATAAGGCGAGTTTTTGTCACCCAACACATCCCATAATATTGAAAGATAATAATACGTATTGCCACCCGGAAATCTTCCTCCAGCATACCCAAATCCTAAAAGCATGCTGCTTGCATTCAGGTTTTGCAGCGATGGACTGGTGCCGTCTGCAGGTATGTATTTTGAATNNTATTGTGCTGTTGCAAACAAAAAATTTACCGGAAACAGCCTGACAAAGGCACCCGGGCCATAAACCGTCTGGCGCAATTTATCTCCATAATTTATGTAATCTCTTTGTGAGGAATAATTTAAATTAAAAACAATTCCGGCGTCAGCCCAATTGGTCAGGCTATAACCAAATTGAGGTGCAACGCCAAGTACAGTGGAGTATGTTGAAAAACCAGCCGCCACGCTTCCTCCCGTAAATAATTTTTCCTTTTTAAATCCTTTGGATTTTGATTTTTCTTCTCCTTCTGATTTTTCTGGTTGAGCAAAAGAATGAAGGGTTAAAACTAAAAAAGGCAATAAAATAATATTTTTCATTTTAGATTTTTAAAAATTCATTCAAAATAATAGGGAAATGAGTCTAATTTGATTATAAACATAAAAGTCGTCATAAAAGATCATTAATAAACCCTTGCGCTCTATTTTAGAAAAACTTTAGAAAATATTTCCGGAAAATTTGGTTAATACGAAAAACGTCGTATATTTGAATACGATATATTTCGTAATTAAATCATGAAATCATGAAATCGTTCAAATTTATTGTACTCCACCTGGTGGGGACGCTTGCTATGGCAACTTTGGTTTTATGCTCAATGTCATTTCGAAACCCTTTTCATGAAGGGAAGGAAAATAAAACAGCACAAATCAGAGATACTGTTCCCGGAACGGAAAACGATATTGATATTGCCCGGATCATGGGAGAAGTTAACAAANNCTTTAAAAGAGATCGATTTTGAAAAATTACAGAAACAAATAGATGCCTCCATGAAAAACATTGACTGGAAAATGATGCAAAGAAATATTGACAGTTCCATGAACAAGATAGATTATAATAAGATGAGACATGAACTTGAAAAGAACATGGATCAATTAAGGAAACAATTAAACAATAAAGAATTTCGTGAATCTCTACAGAATTTGAAAGATGTGGATATGAATAAAATTAAGGATGAAATGGAAAAACTTAAAAATGAAACAGAAAAATCGAGGAAAGAACTCCAAATTGAAATACAAAAATTGAAGGATGAATCTGACAAAGAAGATGATGCAACAGAATCAGGTTTAGGCAATAATACCGGAGGCCTGATAATAATTTGATCTATGGTCCAATAATCATAATTAGAATCATAGTATAGCCAGTTTTGAAAAAATCTACCTTCAGCTTTTGGCTATTTTATAATAGCTTACTGATATTCCCTTTATTAATGAAGAACTAAAACCCTGGTGCTCCATTTCATTTAAACCCGCTATGGTACAGCCTTTTGGAGTAGTAACCTTATCAATTTCCTGCTCAGGATGAGATCCATTTTGCAATAATAATTCTGCAGCTCCCTTAACCGTTTGGGCAACAATAAAACTTGCTGTGGCAGCATCAAAACCAATTTCAATTCCTCCCTGTATATTAGCCCTTATATATCGCATCGCAAACGCTGTTCCGCAGGCGCCCAAAACGGTGGCCGCTTCCATTAATTTTTCATCAATCATTGCAACCTTACCCAAAGTCGAAAATAGATTCTTTACATAATTAATTTGGGTAGCTGATGCATTGCTGTGGCTTAGGCAGGTAATGCTTTCCTGAATTGCAATTGCAGTATTTGGCATTGCGCGAAATATTGGGTTTTTCATTTTTATAATTTCTTCTATTTCAGAAATTAACACTCCGGTTACTACAGAAACCAAAATATGTTTACTTGTTAATTCCTTGGTAAAAGAATTCAATACATCAGCTACCTGGTAAGGCTTTACGGCAAGAATTACCAACTCGCTATTGTGAACTGCTTCGGCATTATTCGACCAAACTTTTACGCCTTTTTCTTTCAGACTTTGCAGGGTAGTAATTTTTCNNTACATCATCATATTTTTAACTGAATGGTAATTCAAAAAAGGGAAATGCTTTGACAATTTAATATCAAGTTGAAATTCAAAAATTTTCTCTGCAGGCCTATAAAAGGGAAATAAAAGTAAAAAATCAAAATGTTGGACAAAGCGCTTGTTTCCTGTCACTATCAAAATCACCATAAAAACCTTTCTTCAGCAAATTAAATTCACTGGCGCCGAATGAATTATTATAATTTCTAAGGGATGAAACGGTAACATCATAACTAAAAGTGAACCGAATATTCTTTACCTCAAGGCCTATCATGGGAATTATTGCATCTCCATATCGGTAATATAATCCTGCAATTATTTGTTTTTCACCATGATCAGAAAGGTTATAAGCTCCATTCATACCTAATTGTAATTCACTTGCGCCAGCCTGCGTTGTAAAATAAACATTTGGATTAATAATTACATCATCAGCTACTTTAAAAAGGCCATTCAGGAAAGCAATATGCCTCATCGATATCTGGTCGTTACTGTTATCTTCAAAGAATGTTTCACGCGGCTGGTTAACATGTTGTATTGAATAACCGGCATTAATATAAATATCCTGGGTAGGAAAATAGGCATAGTTCATGCCAACCTGCAAATCCAAATAACTAATATTATTGGTAGCAAGAACTGCAGAAGTGGTAATGCTAGCATCAAAGAAAGTACCATTATATTGATCAGGAAAAGTAAGTTTACTTTGATCTATCCTTTTATTGGCCCAACCAACATTAAATCCTGCGGTTAGGAGACTGCTCAGGCCGAGTTCCTGGTGGTAAGCGATCGATGCATAGGCTTTTGTAGAGGTAAGGCTTCCTGTTCCCGCAACATCCTGGAGAATAACGGCGCCAAGTCCCATCCATCCTGTTTCAATTTTATTTCTGAAAACCTGGGCGTCTCCAAAAATACTCATCGTTTTATAAGGCTGAGCCATTATATTTGAATATTGGTTTCTATAGGACGCCCCCAGTCGGTAATCTGCATCAGGTATAAACCCGGTATTTGCAGGGTTGGTGACTAAAGGGTTATTGAAAAATTGGGAAAAGTTCAGATCCTGGGCATTAGTTCCCTGGAAAATTAAAACCCCTGTAAGAACCA
>PKYU01000241.1 GCA_003132765.1 Chitinophagaceae bacterium
CAATATTTTCAGGGTCAAAATACATAGGATTGGGTGCAAAAGATGCACCGCCACTATGTTCTATTCCCTGGTCAACAGGGAATATGGAGCAATAACCCGTATCGGCGAGACGACCGTGACTCATCAGCATTTGCATGCTTTGAACTACACGGTTGTTCCTGTTGCTTTTCACAAAAGTTTCATCAATATAATCCGGTGAAGGAAGTGTAAGGGTTGATTTATCAATTATACACTTGTGATTCATTAAATTTTCGGCTTTGTCGCCCAATATTTCAGTGATTTTTTTTGAAGCCATTACGATTGGTTTTTTTACAATGAATGCAAACCTACAGGAAAATGATAAAATGACAATACATTTCACATTTATCATTTGTGAGTTTAGAATTGTAATTAAAACAGACTAGCTTGATTATTTGGCTGAAATATTAATTTCNNAATAGAATAATTTTGGTGCAAGCAAAATGTGACACAAAAATCTCTCCCCTTTTTGTAAAAAAAAACTTCTGCATTTCTGATTAATTCAGCGATGCAGAAGCAATTTTTTGTGCCTGATTCTACAGGCCTTCAGCGGCTTCTCCGGGAGATTTGTATCAATTCAAAAAAAAATAGTTGAAAAGCTTCAGGTAATTTTTGATGTCTCGAACTAAACTCCTTGATCTGATCAGAGATTCAATGGATTAGTGTGTTGGCTCATTAAATCCAGCGCTTTTTTGGGTATTGGTTGTTTTGGTTGTTTTTCATAGGAATAATATTTTTCAGTATTACTGTTAGATTTTGGTTTTTCGAATTCAGGATCTGGATCTTTTCAATTGGGCGAATAATGCGCTTCTTAAACAAAGATATATTGCTGGCCGGGCTGGTCAATAGTGATGATGCCCGATATTTTAGTTGAGGAAAATACCGCGTTTATGGTAGTTTAACGAATAATATATTAGTAGGAATACGTTGGCTTAAATATGAATCTGCCTGACTTTTCAAAAGAAAAGGATAACAGTAATAATGATCGATATCAGTAGTTTTTTAGTTATAGGGATCGTAAAAAATCAATGAGGAAATTACCTGGCAAGACTCTGAATTATGTCATATTTCGTAACAATATGATAAGTGCCTGTTTCATCTTTACTAAGCACTGCACCCACTTGCTTTGTAATCAGCCTGCTTAATTTTTCTACAGGTGTGTCAAAGGCTACAAGAGGATATTCTTTTTCCATGACCGATTCCACTGTATGATTCTTAATTTCAGGATCAGATAAGATATAATTAAAGAGACCACCCTCGCTTAGAGATCCTACAAATTGTTCTCCATCAATTACAGGCACATTTTCTATGTCGTGGTTTTTCATGATTTCAATGGCTTCTGCCACCTTTTGCCCCGGAGCAATAGAAACCAGTTTTGTCTCACCGCGGCCGCTCACCAGGTCTTTAAATGTTTTTACTTCAAGGAATCCTCTTTCCATCATCCACTGATCGTTATATATTTTCGCTACATAACGGCTTCCATGGTCATGAAAAATGCATACCACAATATCATTTGGTCCTAGATCTTTTTTTAGTTGCATGAGCCCTTGCAAACAACTGCCTGCACTATAACCGCAAAATAAACCTTCTTCCTTTGCAATCCGCCTTGCCATCACAGCCCCATCCTTATCGGTAACTTTTTCAAATTTATCGATGTATTGCATATCATAATTTGCAGGCACAAAATCTTCACCGAATCCTTCACTTATATAGGGATACACTTCATTTTCATCAATCTCGCCGGTATCAAAATATTTTTTTAATAAAGATCCGTAGCTATCAATTGCCCATACTTTAATGTTAGGATTTTTTTCTTTCAAATATTTTCCGATTCCTACAATAGTGCCACCTGTTCCTGTGGCTACAACAAGGTGCGTAATTTTGCCTTCAGTTTGTTCCCATATCTCGGGGCCGGTTTGTTCATAATGAGCGAGCCTGTTGGCGAGGTTATCATACTGGTTTACATACCAGGAATTATGTACTTCTGTAGCCAATCTTTTTGATACCGAGTAATAGGAGCGGGGATCGTCTGGTTCTACGTTAGTAGGGCATACGATTACTTCCGCACCCACTGCCTTAAGAATATCTGCTTTTTCTTTTGATTGTTTATCGGTGGTAGTAAATATACATTTGTAACCTTTTACGCAGGCGGCAAGAGCCAGCCCCATGCCGGTATTTCCTGAAGTCCCTTCGATAATTGTTCCACCCGGTTTAATTTTTCCTTCCTGCTCAGCTACCTCAAGCATCTTCAAAGCCATCCGGTCTTTAATAGAATTCCCCGGATTAAAATATTCGACTTTGGCAAGCACCATACATGGAAGGTCTTTGGTTATTTTATTAAGCCTTATTAAAGGGGTATTTCCTATTGTTTCCAAAATACTATTCTTCCACATGATATTTAATTTACTTAAAGTTAAAAAAAATCGCCTTAAAGGAGTTAGTGAAGCACCGGTATAGCTGGTGGCCCTTTGTCAATTACCTGTAAGGCTTCCTGAACTGTATGATCATATTTGTTATTCACTTCATAATATCCTTCGGTCCTCCAGATTTGCCTGGCAGGTAGAACTTTTATTTGGCGTTCCAGAATTGTCTTCTCAGAATCACTTTTAAGCTCGAATTTAAAAGAATCCTTCGTAGCATAATTTTTGAAATCATTTAAAACATCACCGATTACTTTAAAGTTTTCGCCAAAGGCTTTTGGTGATTTATAAGAATTAAATTCATTTTCATGTTTGAGGTAATTTTGATATACAAAATCATTAAGAGTACCATTCAAATAAACTTTCGCTAATTGTTTGTCGAAAGCAGACGTGTCATAAGGCACAAATACATCCGGAGTAATACCACCTCCGCCATACACTACTTTTCCTGATTGCGTCCTGAATACTTTTTCATCCGTATGTCACATTGAATCGGCAAAACTCATTTCACCGTTGTGAAAGCGGTTAAAAATGTCCTGGTTGTAAGCATCAACCCCGTTTTTATATGATTTTTGAATGCTACGCCCAAGAGGTGTATAATATCGTGCGACAGTAAGCCTGAGGCCAGAGCCGTCACTAAGCTGAAATTGTTCCTGTACAAGCCCCTTTCCAAAAGTTCGTCTACCCACAATGGTTGCCCTATCCCAATCCTGCAAAGCGCCTATAAGAATTTCACTTGCAGATGCAGTTCCTTCATTAGCAAGTACTACTAATTTCCCTTTTTCAAAAATTCCTTCTTTGCTGCAACGATATTCTTTTTTGGGCGAATGCGCTCCCTCTGTATAGGTAATTAATTTATCTTCACTCAAGANNAGGTTGCTTCGGTAAGAATACCGCCTCCGTTATCTCTAAGATCAAGGATCATGCTTGTCATTCCCTTTTTAAGAAGGGTTTGCGTAGCGTTCATAAATTCTTCATAAGTAGTTTCAGAAAATTTATTCAACCTTATGTATCCGATACTATCAGTAATCATATATGCTGCATCAAGGCTGTATAAAGGAATCATTCCCCTGATAATTCCTATTGTTTTTTGCGTACTGTTTCTCAGGATCAAAACTTCTACTTTGCTCCCGCCTGCACCCCGCAACATGTTCTTTATTTTTTCGGAGGTAATATGGACGCCTGCCACCGCGGAATCGCCCACTTTTAAAAATTTATCACCTACCATCAGACCCGCTTTGTCAGATGGGCTGTTGGGAAGAACGTTCAGGACATTAATCGTATCACTGAATATATTGAACTCAATACCGATTCCAAAAAACTGGCCATCCAGTTCTTCATTTACAGTCTGGAGTTCTTCAGGTGGCAAAAGAACAGAATGAGGATCAAGTTGCGCCAACACAGACTGAATGGCGACTGTACTGAGTGTATCTTCATTTTCTTTGTCCACATATTCTCTTTGAATAAGATCCAAAACTTCCTGAACAGGTTTTGGCCTGTTTATGCTAAATATTCCCCTGTCAGGCATATTTCCCCTTATCCGGTATCCCACAAACATCCCGGCTACGATACAAATACTTAAGATGAGCGGCAGCCATACCTGTAATTTTTTATTATGCATACTTTACTTTATTATCTAATTTTATTTTTTGAATTGCAAATTTCCTTAATAAAGACGAGATAAACATGCCAACCATCAAATTGATTGCAGATTGCGGATCCACCAAAACAGAATGGTGCCTTTTAAAAGGTAAGAAGAAGACTATTTTTAATTCAACCGGAATGAGTCCTTATTTTGTAAGCGATATTCAAATGGAGGATATTATCAGAAGAGAAGTGATGCCTCAATTAAAGAAGACCAAAGTGGAAGAAGTGCATTATTATAGCACAGGATGCGGAAATATTGAAAATATGAGGATGGTAAAAAAAACGCTTAAAAATATTTTCCCGGGCTCAATACTCAATGTGGAAACTGATATCACAGGAGCTGCCCGGGCGCTATGTGGCAATGAAAAAGGTGTAGTTTGTATACTCGGCACTGGCTCAAGTGCTTGTTATTATAATGGAAAAAGGATCATAAAAAACAGTCCCGGACTAGGGTTTATTTTGGGCGATGAAGGAAGTGGTGCTTACCTGGGGAAAAAAGTTATTCAATACTATTTATATGATACTTTTGAGGACGACCTGCGATCAAGGTTTGATGCAAAGTTTGTAACCAATACTAATGAAATTTTGGATTCTGTATACAAGCAGCCTCTTGCTAACCGGTATCTCGCTTCCTTTGCTATTTTTTTGGCTGAAAACAGGGGGCATTATATGATAGAAAATATTATAGAGGATGGATTCACAGATTTTTTTAATACACATATTCGAAGATTCAGGGAAAGTCTGAAATACCCTGTTCATTTTACCGGTGGGATAGCATTTGGCTTTAAAGATGTATGCGACGAGATGTGTAAGAGATTTAATATTCAAATTGGGAATATTATGAAGAACCCGATGGAAGGATTAATTTCTTTTCATTCTTAAGAGGAAGACTACAAAGAACAAGGCTCTCATTTCTAAATTCAATTGACTGTATTTACTGCCTTCAGTAGAGGTAAATTTTTTTTTAAACTGCAAACTGTTGTACTTTCCAAGATTAAATTATGATCTATGTTTAAATATAATAGGCCCCGGTTTTTTTTGATTATTAGTGTGGCTTTATTGAGCTTTCTTCCTCCTAAGCAAACGCATAGAAAATTTATTGATCCGGCAAATATGGATTTAAGCATTCGACCGGGAGATATTTTTTATTTATAAGCCAATGGTAACTGGATAAAAAATAACCCTGTTCCTCCTTCTAAAACAAGGTGGGGAAGTTTTAATGTACTAATTGACAACAACACCGAAAGACTTCACAAATTGCTCGAACAATCAGTCCAAAACAAATCAACACCCGCAAAGTTTCAAAAAGTTGGAGATTTTTATACCAGCGGCATGGACTCCC
Organism: Chitinophagaceae bacterium; assembly: GCA_003132765.1. Classification (GTDB taxonomy): domain Bacteria; phylum Bacteroidota; class Bacteroidia; order Chitinophagales; family Chitinophagaceae; genus Ginsengibacter. The sequence continues at coordinate 5,428 of PKYU01000241.1, forward strand.
ACAGGCTTGAAAAACTGGGCTATGATCCTATAAAAAAATATTTATTGCGTATCAATGATCTTTTTTCTCTAAAGGGATGGTGAACGAGGTGGCTTTTGAGAGGACCCAAGGCATTTCCTCACCGCTTTTGTCAATTTACGTAGCCCAGGACAGGAAACAGGCTGATAAATATATTCCTCAAATTGGTCAGGGCGGTCTTACGCTGCCAGACAGGGATTATTATTTGAAGCATGATGGCAGAAGCCAAAAAGTAAGGGATAAGTATGTTTCTTATATGTAAAACCTGTTTCATATGACAGGTTCATCAGAATCCGAGGCCAAAGGGAAATCTGCAGCATTATTAAACATTGAAACTAAGCTGCCAGGTGCAGAACTGAGCAGAACCCAAATGCGGGATGTAAATAAAACGTATAATAAGTTTTCATGGGACGGACTTACGGCAATAACTCCGGATATTGACTGGAAGGAGCTCTTATCAAAATTGATGATTTATAATACCGATAGTGTGGTAGTGCAAAATCCTGCTTTTGAAAAGACGATTGACAGTATGCTGCACAATGTATCATTATCCGACTGGAAGGCTTATATGCAATGGCATGTAATCAACGCTGCTGCTCCGGATTTAAGCGAACCTTTTGTAGCGGAAAATTTTAAATTCAACCAGGTATTAACGGGGCAGAAAGAAATGACACCAAGATGGGAGCGGGTTAGTCACCAGATAGATAATTCATTGGGAGATTTATTGGGTGAATTATATGTAGAGAAATATTTTAATGCAGCTTCAAAAAAGAGAATGCTGGAACCTGTCAATAATTTACAACAAACATTTGGGGAAAGAATAAAGCGCCTTGACTGGATGAGCGAAGCCACCAAGCAAAAAGCTCTTCATAAGCTGGCAGCTATTGCAATAAAAATAGGGTATACTGAAAAATGGCGAGATTATAGTAGTGTTGTTATAAAAAAAGATGATTTTTTAGGTAACAAGAGAAGATCAGCCATCTGGGCTTACCAGGATATGATTGGAAGATTAGGCAAACCAGTGGATAAGACCAGGTGGAGTATGACACTACCAACGGTAAATGCATTATTATAGCCCAAGCAACAATGATATTAATTTTCCTGCCGGTATATTGCAATTCCCCTTCTTTGATTTCGAAGCTGATGATGCGGTAAATTATGGAGCGATTGGTTGTGTAATTGGACATGAAATGACTCATGGGTTTGATGATCAGGGAAGACAATATGATGCAAAAGGGAATCTAAATGATTGGTGGACGAAAGAGGATGCAGAGAAATTTAAAGCAAAATCAGATGCCTTGGCTGATGAATATAATGCTTTTAAAATACAGGATTCTTTGCACGTGAATGGGCAGCTCACTTTAGGGGAAAACCTTGCTGACCTTGGAGGTATTAGTATAGCATATGAAGCCTTTACCAAAACCCAACAATTTAAGGAAGGCAAAAAAATTGATGGTTTTACACCGGCCCAGCGTTTCTTTTTAAGCTATGCGCAGGTTTGGAGAACAAACGTATTGCCGGAAGAAGAAGTGCAGCGTTTACTTATAGACCCTCATTCACCTTCACAGGTACGCGTAAACGTACCACTTGAAAATATTGATGCCTGGTATATCGCAATTGATGTAAAGCCTGGAGAGAAAATGTATAAACCGGCAAATGAAAGAATCAGAATCTGGTGAAAAAAAGAATCTCTCAGGAATTAAACGGTCAAATGAAATTTAATTCATTTATTCTATAATATTTTCCAAATGTACCAGCCTTCCATCACTTGACATTCCCTCCAGGATCACCCGGAAAGCGCCGCTGATATCATTATTATAAAAAGTAAAAGTTGCTTCGTTATTTGTCCGGGTGGTATTTATCTGGGGGTTCCAGTACAAGCTAGTACGCACATCTCGCTTGTCATTATCCGGGCTGAAAGAGTCGTAATTTGGAGAATAGAATTCCTTCATGGAAGTGTAACCGCTAACTGTATTATTACTCAGACCTTGTTTGGAATCATTACTCATATCCCCCCCGCGGCGTGTATAAATAGCGATGGCGCCACTACCTCCATTAACACTTCCCATGAAAGGCGGACGCAGAACTTTTACATAGGCTATACTTGATACTGCAATAGAAGTAAGTAAACTTGGATCGGTGGGTGACTCATCAAGAAAAAGCTGGGGCGTACCTCCTCTCCATGTAAGAGTTGGAGGGTCACTCGATGCGTTAATAGTCAGGCCAGCTACTTTACCTTGCAAATANNCAAACATTCCTGAGGTATATTTTTCATCCATTACTTCTAGTACCGATTTGTTTTTCGCTTTTATAGTCACAGTTTCCAAGACCTTCCCTTTATATAGATTTAATATTTGCTGGGCAGAATCTGCCATTTGAAAATGTCGAAAATTACCAGTGGTATCTTCAGCATGGTTGTAAAAATTTCCGCTTGCCGGCAAGTTATATGGAAATGGAGGAAGACGCCCTTCCATGAACTTTACGGATACATCGCTTAATCCGCTGGATTTCGCAAACTGGAAATAAATTTTTGTAGTATCAAAAATTACTATTGCTGGATCTGAAAATGTTCCATTTGGTTGTATAGGCACTGCTACGACCCTGTTTCTTTGCTTCGTTGGATTCATCATCAGAATAATGTTACCTGCACCTTTGAGTTGTGAAGGTAATGCGCCATAGAGGATGCCTGAAAGAGTGAGGTAAGCAGAATCCCTGGGATAATTTATTTTAGGAAAACGACCAGCTACAACATCATCCCATTTGAACCTGCGCCAACCATGAGTAAGCATTACGAGATCAAGTTGCTGAGCTAAAGAATCAGAATTATTGGAAAAATACCAGGATGGTTTATATACTTTTCCTTTAAGTTCACCCGTAAGCATAAGGTGCGAAATAATATTGTCACTGCTGTCTGCTTCTATATCCACATCAGTAACTGCCACGGAAAAGCTTGCAGGTAAACTGTCAGGTACAGTTATTTGTATTTCATTTCTTGCCCGTTTATTAAGACCCCAATGTTCCACATTCATTTCAGCATTAAATAAATAATCCTGGTTATTAATGTATGTAATCCGCTCCGCCAGAGGGCNNACTGTAATAGTTAATAGGCCACTTGGTAATTCCCCTGTTGGAATAACTCCTTTTATATCACCATTGGAGATGTCTTTCGAAAATTTAAAAACTTCTTGTTGGTTCATTGTACCTAAAAGATGCAAGGTGCCAAATGAGGCAGCTGAACCGGGGGAAGCGCTAACGATAAAATTTCTCTTAATGCCATCTAATGTTACTCTCAATGAGATTCCTTTTTGCTTTATTGGCGTTAAAGCTGTATTATGTTCATTGCCCTTTTCATCTTTCCATTTTGCAGTAAAACTTTCCCCGGGCTTAGGAATTATGAAAAAATATCCCATTCCATCGTGAATAGTATGCAGGCTGTCTATCTTAACTCCTTTATCATTAAAAATGAACCCTTTTATATTTACCGGCCTGCCGTATTGGTCGTTAGCTTTAAAGGCAATTTTATTTTCTATATNNATAACCGCGTCGCCACCTTCAGGAAAAAATTGAAGTAAGCTTATTACAGCGCTCTTTTGAAAAGGTGCACTACCGGCATTTGACAATATGCGGATATCTTTATTGTATAAAAAAGTTGAATCAAAATTAAGCATCCATTTCGTATAAGCTTTTACGTGAATAAGTTTCCCGGCATATTCTGTGGGGATATCAAACTGGCCGGAGGCTGTGGAATAAACGACGGGTACCAATGAATGGGAAAGGAGTTTTCCTTTTTCATCTGTCCAGTCAACATAGAATGTTTTGCTCTCAAGGGAAGGTAAGATGCCATCCATAATATATGCCTTAAACCAGATTGTTTCACCTGCCACATAGTTCGGTTTATCAAAGTGCAGGTAAGTGCGCTCCTGGCTATAATCGTTAGCATATTTTTCAATCGTGGAATCAATATTTTGAGCAGCGCTATTAAAAAATGAAAATACGAAAAAGAGAACCGCAGGTGCAAATTGTTTCATTATTAAGAAATCGGGTTAATAAATTTTTATTAATGCTGTAAATTACTGTATCGTGTTAAATGAAACAAAGGTGCTTAAAGTTTAACAACAATTTTAAGGCCGGCTAAAGTTGAACTGAATTATTTTTCAACTCCGGTCATATCCTCAAATATAAAATTGTTACTATAGTTTTGCAAATGATAATAAGAAAATATGCCATTTGAAAAAATCACGGAAAGCCCTTCTGCATACAGGCACCTGGAAAAGATGACGGTAGCGGAAATAATCAATTCCAT
>PKYU01000420.1 GCA_003132765.1 Chitinophagaceae bacterium
AGTTAATAGACGCTATTGCCGTAGGACAATTTACGCCGGGCCCTGTTTCTTCATCAGTAACGTTTATTGGATACCAAATTGATGGTTGGACTGGAGCATCTGTTGCTACCCTGGGTATTTTTTTACCTTCCTTTTTATTTATTGCATTATTGAACCCTTTAGCTAAAAAGATGAGAAACTCGAAAATGTTTTCATCATTCCTGGATGCGGTAAATATTGCATCTGTTGCTATAATTTTTGGAATTTGCTTTGCAATAGGCAAGGTTTCCATTTCAGATTGGCGCACAATTCTCATCGCAATTCTTAGCCTTACAGCGACGTTTTATTTTAAAAAGCTAAATACTGCTTTTGTAATTTTGGGGGGAGCAATAACAGGTTATATACTATTACTTCTTTAATAAAATATTCGTAACTAAATGGATAATCAATCAAAACAATATTGGAATATGATATACGATTCCAAGGAAGAAAATGAGGTAAGCTGGTTTCAGCCTTATCCGAAAACTTCAATGGAGTTTCTTGAATTATTTAATCTGCCATTAAATGCAAATGTTATTGATATAGGTGGTGGCGACAGCCACTTTGTAGACGCCTTGCTTGCTAAAGGCTACCAGAATATTTGGGTGCTGGATATTTCAGTTCATGCAATTGAAAGGGCAAAAAAGAGATTGCAAGAAAAAGCTTCTAATGTTCATTGGATTGTTTCTGATATTACCGAATTTAAACCACCTGTTCAATATGATTTGTGGCACGACAGGGCAGCATTTCATTTTCTTACCACTGAAGAAAAAATAGGTAAATATATTTTACTGGCAGAACATGCTATTAAACGAACCGGCTATTTAATATTGGGAACCTTTTCCGAAACAGGGCCTGATAAATGTAGCGGATTAGGCGTAAAAAAATACTCTGAAACTTCCATGTCGGCAAGATTTGAAATAGCATTTGATAGAATTAAATGTATCCATGAAAATCATTCAACTCCATTTAATACTGTACAGAATTTTTTGTTTTGTAGCTTTAAAAGAAAATAATACCAGGATAGTTTTCTAATGAGGTAAACCTGTATTTTTTAAAAGTATACTTATTCATGCAAACATTAGAAATATTTAAAACTGAAAATACCCAATTATACAAATGGGCTTTAGGCCTTGCTATATTTACAATTCTTTACAATATTGCCGAAGAATTGGTCTCTACGTACTTGGTTATGAAGTTTGAAGTTTGACATTGTTTGGATTTGGGGCAGATAGCTTTATAGAAGTATTTTCTGGACTTGGTATTACACATATGATCATTCGTATTCAAAAGAATAATAGTAATAGAAATAATTTTGAAAAAACGGCTTTAAAAATTACTGGTTTTTCCTTTTACTTTTTAGTTGCAGGGCTTATAATAACAAGTGTTTACAATATCTGGACAGGTCACAACCCTACAACTACTTTTACAGGAGTTGTCATTTCAATAATATCAATTGTTGTTATGTTCTCCTTAATGTTACTCAAGCGCAAAGAAGGCAATAAACTCTATTCAGAAGCAATACTTGCAGATGCTGAATGTACAAGAGTCTGCATTTATATGTCGATTATTTTACTTACTTGCAGCGACATCTATGAACTGTTCCGTATTTCATACATTGATAGTATTGGAACTCTCGGTCTTTCATATTTTGCATTTAAAGAAGGTAGGGAATGTTTTGAAAAAGCAAAAAACGATCAGCATTGTTGCAATCATGGTTGAAGTAATATTATATAACCTATAATACAAAAGTTGTGCGATTCGATTTACCTTAAAAGATTTACTTTTGCATCAAGTTAATGAAAAGAAAAAAATCCATACAGGTAAAGGCAGCATTCCTTTTAATAGTATTCTCTATGAATATGATTATTGGATTTGCCTGTGCTGTTGGAATAGACATGGGCTTTAATTCGCATCATCATGAAGAAAGTGCTATTGAATCAGAAGGTATTCACCATCACCATGATAATAATGTTGAAAATCATCAAACAAAAAATAAGGACAATTGCTGTAATGATGAAGTGATGCAATTTCAGAAGATTGACAAGGCCCTTGCATCTTCGATAAATGTGATCAATCCGGTTTCTTTTACCTCATACGTTTTTTCCTTTTATAATTCCGATATTTTATCTCCTTCAACCCAAATTTCAGATATAAAATATTTTGTCCGAAGTCATCACCCGCCTACACCGGACATCCGCATAGCTATCCGGAGTTTTCAAATATGATTTGATGTTTTTCAATGTTGTGCATGTGATATATTCCATGCCTGTAATTATTGTATTAATATTAAATCAAATAGAAATGAAAAAAATAATTGTAATGGTTGTCATTTTTGCAACCGCATTTTTGCAACATACTTTTGCACAAGATACTTCAGCACCTAAAACCTCTGAATTACTCACTTCTTACTACAACATAAAAGACGCTTTAGTTAGTGGCGATGGTAATAGGGCCGCTATAAATGCAGAACAATTTGCANNGAAATTATTCATGAATCCATCAAAGAACCATTACTAAAAGATGCTGGTAAAATCTCAGCTACTAAAGACCTTAAAAAACAACGTGACTATTTTTCTACGTTTTCTGCAAATATGTATGCATTAGCCAAAACGGTTAAACTCAATACCGAACCGGTCTATTATCAGTATTGCCCTATGAAAAAGGCAACATGGTTAAGCAACAATAAGGTGATTGAGAACCCTTACTTCGGCAGCGCCATGCCCTCATGTGGTAAAACAAGNNTCAATAAGTCGTCTTTCTTAAACTGATAAGTTGATTGGCTTTGGCGTCAATAATTTATCAGGATATTATAAAAATTAAAAATAAACAAAATGAAAACAATAACGATGATAATAAGCGCGGGCATTATAGCGCGCTCTTTTACGGCATGCAATACTACCGGCAGTAAACAAACAAATAATACAGATTCTATACAAACCGAGTCGGTTGCTACGCCTGCAAACAATGAGAAACCTGCCGATGGTATTACCACAAGCTATGTAAACCTTAAAAATTCTTTGGCCGATGATAATGGCAGCGCTGCGGCAAAAAACGGACAGGAAATTTTGGATGCCCTTTCAAAATTTGACACTTCTACCTTAACACCGGAACAGAAAAAAGTATTCCAAGCGCTGGTTGGTGATATAAAAGAAAATAGTGAACACATAAGTGAGAACGGTGATAAGATTGCGCACCAACGGGAACACTTTGAAATGTTAAGTAAAGATATGTACGACCTCTTAAAAGCTACAGCTACCAGTAAAGAGATGTATTTCGATTCATGTCCGATGTATGATAATGGGAAAGGCACCTGGCTTAGTGAAAGCAAAGAAATAAAAAATCCTTATTTAGGAAAAAAAATGACTGACTGTGGTGCCATAAAGGAAACATTGCAATAGAAAAATAATGAGCATTTTCAAAAAAATATTATTAATTCTTTTATTGTATTTATTGCGATTCAGTTTATTCAACCTGCCCGCAATAAGAGTGAACAGGTTCTGTCAACTGATATTATAAAAGTTGCGTCGTTTCCGGAAAATGTCCGAACTATTTTGCGGAATGCCTGCTATGATTGTCACAGCAACAATACTAATTATCCGTGGTACTCTTATGTGCAGCCTGTTGGGTGGATTTTGAACAATCCNNCAGGAGGCAACAGAGTAAACTAAAATCAATAGGGGACCAGATAAATGACAATGAAATGCCACTATATTTTTACACAATAATGCACAAAAAAGCAAGGCTCAGCAAAGAAGAGAAATCGATCATTATTAACTGGACGCAAAAAGCGAGCGACAGCCTTGATAAAATAAATCCATAATGAAAAAATTTAAAAAAATGGTATTAAGATTTCTAAAAGCAATTTTTATTCATAAGAAGAAATGTT
>PKYU01000358.1 GCA_003132765.1 Chitinophagaceae bacterium
AGAATCCGAAGTATATGCCCCACTTTTTCGGGATCAGGCAGCATGGCTTTTTCAAGATGGATATTCATAGGCACTGCAGGTAAGTTCAAGGCTCCAAGAACTTCAACAGGGGCATCCAAATTTCGAAAACATTCTTTCGATATTCTTCCTGCAAGCGCTTCTGCAAAGGAATTGTTTTGCTGTTCTTCGGTCAGTACCATGCATTTTCCATGCTTCTTCACCGAAGTAAATATCAAATATTCATCCAAAGGAAATAATGTGCGAAGGTCAATTATTTCCACCTGGCCTGGGAATTTATTTGCTGCCGCTTTTGCCCAAAATACGCCCATTCCATATGTGACGATACAACAACTTGCACCATCATTTATTTTTTCTTCATTAGCCGCAAGAATAATATTTGCCTTACCTAACGGCAAAATATAATCGGCGGAGGGTTCAACAGATTTCGCTTCTTCCGTACCCTGCACTTTACTCCAATACAGGCCTTTATGTTCAAGCATCAATACAGGATTTGGATCGAGGAATGCAGCTTTCATTAATCCTTTCATATCAGCAGCATTTGATGGATAAGCAATTTTAATCCCTTTTATAGACAGCAATAATGATTCCATTGAACAACTATGGTAAGGCCCTCCCCCACCATAGGCTCCAACCGGTACACGGATTACCGTTTGAACAGGGAATTTACCGCAACTCAGGTAACAACTTTTCGCCACTTCGGATACTAACTGGTTAATACCAGGAAAAATATAATCCCCGAACTGCACCTCCACAATTGGTTTTACTCCTGTAGCGGCCATCCCGGTAGTAGACCCGATAATGTACGCTTCCTGAATAGCGGTATTGAATACACGATGATCTCCAAATTGTTCTGCAAGGGTAGCAGCTTCCCTGAATACGCCGCCAAGCCTTCGTCCTACATCCTGACCATAAAAAACAGCTTCAGGAAACTCTTTCATAATTTCCCTTAGGGCAAATAAAGCTGCATCCACCATGATCACTTTTTCATTTCCAGGGGGACATCTTTGCCCCTTTTCTTCTGTTACAGGCGTAGGCACAAAAATATGTTCACCGACTGCTGTGGGATCAGGTTCAGCTGCAGAAACCGCCTTTTCAAAGCTTTTGGTAATTTCTGAAGAGGCTGCAGATTCTATAGCAAATATTTCATCCTCATTAATACCTAATTCAATAATCTTATTTCTCAATTTAGGCATCGGATCCTCTGCGGCATGAACCGCAAGATCTTCTTTAGAACGGTAAAATTCTTTTCTTACTCCGCTTGTATGATGAGCCAATAATNNCTGCCGTCCGTCCCTGACCTCAGCGGTAACCGTTTTCATCACATCATAACTTTGAAGGAAATCACTTCCATCAACTTTGATACAATGCATTCCTTTAAATCCCCTTGCAAATTCTGAAGCATTTGATGTGCGGGCCTCAGGAGCACTCACGCTTATTCCCCAATCATTGTCCTGCACCAAATATATTATGGGCAGCTTCTTCAATACCGAAAATTGAAATGCTTCACTTACTTCTCCTTCTGCCAGGCAGGNNATATTGAAGTCCCTGTGCGATACCAGTCGATGGTATGGCCTGCATGCCTGTTGCGCTGCTTTGGTGTATAATAGTTGGTTTATCTTCTCCCCGATAATTAGGATGTACATAATATTCCCTTCCGCCGGTAAAAATATCATCCCTCTTTGCAAGCAATTGCAGCATTAGGGTATATGGTGAAAAACCCAGTCCTAACAAAAGGCTTTCATCGCGGTAATAAGGACTTATAAAATCACAAGGCAACATCTGAAACGCAGTTGCCAGCTGTATCGCTTCATGCCCACGAGAGTTGGCATGTACATATTTACATATTTGCCGGTTTGCTTCATAGGTATCCGCCATCGATTTAGCAGTAAACATTAACCGATATGCATGGAGCAAAATTTCAATTTCAATCATAACTGGCTGTACATTCGATTAGCCTACCTGCTAATCAACTAAAACTTTTTCTTCCTTAAAAGCTTCCCTCGCTTTTAATCCAAGTAATTTAAACATAGCATTATCCTCGTCAAAAGCCGGGTTTGGTGTAGTTAGTAATTTATCTCCTGAAAAGATTGAATTGGCCCCCGCCATAAAACACAATGCCTGGTCTGAAATGCTCATTTCTGCGCGACCAGCACTTAATCGCACCATTGCCGAAGGCATAATCAGCCTGGCAGTAGCGATCATCCTGACCATATCCCAGATATCGACCTTAGGGTTGTCCTGCAAAGGCGTGCCTGCTACCCTTACTAATGCATTGATTGGAACACTCCCCGGATGAACCGGCAAAGTTGCCAACGTATGAAGCATGCCAATCCTGTCATCATGCGTTTCGCCAAGCCCGATTATACCACCACTGCATACACTAATACCGGCCTTCCGGACATTTCCTAGCGTTTTAAGCCGGTCATCATAAGTACGAGTTGTTATTATATCGGAGTAATGCTCTTCTGATGTATCCACATTGTGGTTATAAGCATAAAGACCAGCATTTGATAATTTTTTTGCCTGTTCTTCAGTGAGCATTCCCATAGTGCAACAGACCTCCATACCCAATTCATTTACTCCCTTCACCATTTCGAGCACACGGTCAAAATCCCGGTTATCCCTTACTTCTCTCCAGGCCGCTCCCATACAAAATCTTGTGGAACCGGCATTCTTTGCTCTCCTTGCATATGCCAAAACTTCTTCTGTCTGCATAAGCGCCTGTACATCTACACCAGTATTATACCGGGCCGCCTGCGGGCAATAAGCGCAATCCTCAGGACATCCTCCTGTCTTTATTGAAAGAAGCGTACATACCTGCACTTCTCCCATGGCGTGAAACTCACGGTGAATAGTAGCTGCATCGTAAATAAGCTCCAGGAAGGGCCGGTTGTATATCGCAGCTATTTCTTCTTTTGTCCAATCGTTCCTTATTTCCATTAATAATTCTTATCTGATAAAAAAATATTTTCAGGAATATTTATCCTTGTTCCGTTTTTCAAAAGTAACTTAAATTAGTTTTCGGAGTGAGCGCCAGCACACTTTCATAGATGAGTTTGATGGTATTCTCTACATCATCCTTATGGAGCATTTCAACAGTTGTATGCATATAGCGCAATGGAATAGAAATCAGCGCTGAGGGGCAGCCATCGTTCGCATATGCAAATGAATCTGTATCAGTGCCGGTACTCCTGCTTACCGCCCTTAATTGCAAAGGAATTTTATTTTTTTCTGCAACCTTTTCTATAACGCTCAACAATTTGTTATGAACTGCTGGTCCATACACAAGGGCCGGACCTTTGCCACAGGAGCAGTCGCCTTCAATCATTTTATTANNATGGGTGTTGTAGAGTCGTGGGTTACGTCTGTAATTATCGCTATGTCCGGTTTTATTTTCCGTGCTATCATTTCTGCACCTCGCAAGCCAATTTCCTCCTGAACAGCATTGACGATGTACAAGGAAAAAGGAAGGTTTTTCTTATTCTCTTTCAGTAACCGGGCAACTTCAGCAATCATAAAACCACCTATACGGTTATCAAATGCACGGGCTACATAATTTCCATAGGAAATTTCTTCGAAGCCTTCCGTATAAGTTACCACCGAACCTATATGAATACCAAGGTCTTCAACTTCCTTTTTTGTACGGGCACCGCAATCAAGAAAAAGATTCTCCACTTTCGGCTGTGGATCCTTATTGTCGGCACTACCTGAGCNNTTTTTTTCCGTGAATAATTACTCTCTGAGAGGGTGCAATCTGGTTATCTACTCCTCCGTTCTTTTTCAGATAAATTAAACCTTCAGGGGTAACATAATTTACAAACCAGCTTATCTCATCTGCATGCGCTTCAATAACGACTTTAAAAGATTTTGCAGGATTAATCACTCCTACTGCGGTGCCGTAAGCATCTGTAAAAGTAGTATCTACATAATTTTTTATATAATTAAGCCATACTTTCTGGCCACCTGTTTCAAAACCAACCGGGGAAGGCGTGTTTACATAACTTTTTAAAAACTCTAATGATTTTTCAGAGATCAATGAATGTGCCTTTTTACTTTTCGCCATATATTAAAATCTTTTTGAAATGAATATGCAAATTATAACTTTAAACTGAAAAGATAGACCAGGGCAGGCTGGAGCAACATCATGCCATCAATACCTGCAAGGTAAATGATATCAGAATTATTTTTTTTGGAAACCTCAATAGTGAAGAAAGTAAAAATAGCCGAAACCAGCGTAGCAATAAGTTCTGTTGCATCCGCAAAATAGAAATTTTGCAACAATGAAAGTATCATAAATAAGAAAAGCGTGATGTATGCAAGTAAATAAGAATTTCTTCTTCCTAAAATAACTGCTACCGTATTGATATTTTCTTTGCTATCAATTTCAATATCACGTATATCAAAAACAAGACATAAGACAAACATGAAAACAAATCTTTTCATAAACACAAAAAGAAAAAAGGTGCTGTTGAAGGACTCATTTACCGCAGGAAACCAAACAGTAACTAACGTCCATAATAAGGCAAGGGTAATAATTTTTAAATACCCATAGTCTTTAATCCGCTTTTTATTGCCTATAGGGATAACTGGAAATGAATATAAAACGGATATAGCACCCATAATGGCAAGTATAATGAAATGATGCAGCCGGAAACTGAAAAAACTAATAATTATGAGGATGATACCAGCCACTAAAAGTATTTTATGCGTCTTTTTGTTTTTTAAAGACCAGGCCAGCCTTCGAGAATCAGGAACAGCTTTGGTTTTAACCAGGTAATGAAGATTATATTGTGCAAGAGTTGCCCCAAAAACAAAGCAATAGAAACTAACGGAATTCAATGGCAGCCTCAGTGCAAGACTTGTCTGCATGCATAATGCAACCGCACAAGAGGCAATAAAAATACTACTGAATAATACAAAATCGGCAATTTTTTTGAGGACCACTATGGATAATATAGTATAATTTTTGGAGATGAAACCGTATCACTGGTATTATTTTGCATATCTCTTATAGCAAACCTGAATGAGGCGGTATCATTTTCCTGGCATTGAGGGGAAATACTCGAATATCCCGAAACATTATATCCAAAAGTAACTACGATGTCGCCACTTTGATTTTTTGAAGCAGGAAAAGAAGGTATGGGATAATACGTATCAAAATTGCTGCCAGTACAGTTTGGGACAACTTCCTCAACAAAAATGCTATCCAGTAAATTACCAGGTGCATCTGTGAAGGACAATGTGAAACTTAAGAGTTGCTGGTTATTAAGCTGGGTAGTGCTAACCGANNGTAGAGGACTTACTCTTACTACAGGATATAAAAAGAAATAATGACAATATTGAAATTAACAGAGTGTAACGCATCTTTGTGTTTTAATTCGTCAAAATTAAATATTAAAAACTGAATAACTTTTTTGAAATATCTAAATGGGAAGATAAAATTTTTTCAACAAGGCAGGATAATTTTGTCCAATTGGCCCTAGATATATTCAAATTTCAATATGAACAAAACAGAATATACAGGGCCTACATCGATGCATTGGGAATAGACGCAGCTGGAGTGAAACATATAGAGGATATTCCTTTTTTACCAATAAGTTTCTTTAAGAACCGCAAGATAGTCACGACTGATTTTGAACNNTTTGAAAGCAGTGGAACCACCGGTGAAAACACCAGTAGCCATTTTGTTAAAGATGTATCTGTTTATAAACGAAGTTTCATGGAGGCTTTCAGGTTATTTTACGGAGACCCCGCTGACTGGTGCATTATTGCCCTATTACCCGGCTACCTCGAGAGGAAGCAATCATCACTTGTGTATATGGCAGATGTACTTATTAAAATGAGTAATAACCCATACAGCGGTTTTTACCTGAATGATTTGGATAAACTTTACCAATCGATAGCCCACAATGAAATACGGGATCAGTCTGTACTTTTGATCGGTGTAACTTTTGCATTACTGGATTTTGCAGAAAGATATTCCCTTCGGCTAAAATGTACAACGGTAATGGAAACTGGCGGTATGAAAGGAAGAAGAACTGAAATCATCCGGGAAGAAGTTCACGAGTTCTTACAAAATAAGCTCGGAGTTAAACATATCCATTCAGAATATGGAATGACCGAATTGCTTTCACAGGCTTATTCTCAGGAAAAAGGTATTTTTAAATGCCCTCCATGGATGAGGGTGCTGGTAAGAGAGGAAAATGACCCCTTTGAAATATCTTCAAGACCAGCAATCCACCATCCATCTACCGGTTTATTAAATTTTATAGATCTGGCAAACCTTTACTCGTGTTCTTTTATCGCAACAGACGATATTGGCAAATTATATTCAAACGGAAAATTTGAAGTACTTGGCCGACGCGACTTGAGCGATATCAGGGGTTGTAGCTTATTAACCACAGGTTATTGATTAAATAAAAAATTTGGTGATACCCAGGTGTGAAAAGATTGAATAAACATTTTAACTTACAATAAATTTTTCTTAGAGATAGAAACATATAGTTTAGGCAATATTTGAAAAGAACCAGAATTACAGAACTTATAATAATCTATCCGGGAACTGAACAAAAGGTATTTCTTAGGCTTTAACCTAAAATAAAAAATTAGGATTAACCAGATAGAACGCAAAGCGAAGATAAGTAATA
>PKYU01000175.1 GCA_003132765.1 Chitinophagaceae bacterium
CCCCCGCAGAGAGGACAGTGCTTATGCCCTGGCCCACATATCCAATGACATTGAAAACAACTAGTTCTCATGAAGAGGGCGTTGAACGCCAATGGTCTGTTGCTACCAAAGAATTTATGAGTGATGAAAACGGAAACCTGAGAGCTCTTAAAATTGTGGACCTTGAATGGCGGTTCGCCGAAAATGATAAGCCTGCAAAATTTANNGCTTGCAATGGGATTTGGAAATCCCCAATATGAAGGATTATTGAAGGAACTGGAAATTGAATTGGATGAAAGGGGGAATGTGAGAGCGACAGAAAAAAATTATCATACAAATATTCCAAAAATATTTGCCGCTGGAGATATGAGAAGGGGGCAATCCCTGGTGGTATGGGCTATTAGTGAAGGAAGAGAATGTGCCAGAAAAGTAGATGAATACTTAATGGGTCATTCTTTGCTGGAATCTAAAGATCAAAATATCTTACACGAAATCTAATATTCCATAGTTTACTTATTTAGACCTGCCCCAGCAGGTTTTTTTATCTGGTCTAATTCATATAATAATAAATTATATATAAAAAACTTATTAACATTTAAAAACCAAATAAGTGAAAAAATTATTATAAAGTATTAATTTTAAAACACTTACACATATTTTATGACATATTAATTTTTAATTGTATATGAATAACCCGTGACAATAATTTAAAATATTTATTATTTTTACCAAAATTTCNNAAATTGCATTTATAGCTTTATTTGTTCCCTCCTATGCGGAATTCAGTGGGGTAGAAAAGTATAATTCAGCAGATATTGCATGGATTATTGTAGCGACTGCGCTGGTATTTTTGATGACTCCCGGTCTTGCTTTCTTTTATGGTGGCATGGTCCATAGAAAAAATGTGATATCTACCATGATAAAAAGTTTTGTGGCAACAGGAATCGTAAGCATATTATGGGTAACCGTAGGTTTTAGTCTTGCATTTGGAGATTCTATAGGTGGTTTTATTGGTAATCCTTTCACGCATCTATTTTTTAAAGGAGTTTCATCAGGAGCTCCGTGGAGTTTGGCACCCACCATTCCTTTGATGTTGTTTGCGCTCTTTCAATTGATGTTTGCAATTATTACACCAAGCCTTGTTGTAGGAGCCGTGGCCGAGCGTATTCGTTTTTCTTCTTATACACTTTTTATTGNNTGTTTATGCTCCATTAGCCCACTGGACATGGAATCCTCAAGGATTTTTGTTCAAAATGGGTGTTCTTGACTTTGCAGGAGGGACTGTTGTTCATATTTCTGCCGGGTGCGCAGCTTTGTCAGGTGCCATAGTTTTAAAAAGAATAAAAGTACACCTCGAAAACAAGGAAATACCCCCTGCAAATATCCCTTACGTTTTAATTGGCACAGGATTACTTTGGTTTGGATGGTTTGGTTTTAACGCAGGCTCTGCATTAGCCGCTAATTCATTATCAGTTTCTGCATTTGCCACAACAAATATTGCCGCTGCATCTGCCGGGCTATCATGGATGTTCTTTGATGTTTTGAAAGGCAAAAAACCGCCTGTACTTGGCTTTTGTATAGGCGCAGTAGTAGGGCTTGTTGCGATTACACCGGCTGCAGGATTTGTAGCTATACCGCAAAGTATATTTATTGGCGCAGTNNTTATGACTGGTATTTTTGCAACTACCACTATAAACAGCGGAGGAAATAACGGATTATTTTATGGAAACCCAGAATTCTTTTTTACCCAGGTAAAAGGCCTGGCTATCGTAATCACCTATAGCTTTACTGTTTCTTACGGAATTTTCAGATTTATTAATTGGGTATTACCAATGAGAGTCAGCAAGGCAGATGAAGAAATGGGATTAGATGCCTCACAACATGATGAAAAATATCTTCAGGGAACGCTACTGGTAAAAAATACCACATTACAAATGGAAGAAAAAAGAATGGACCGTGACCTGATAGACTACTGAAAATTAATATTATCTAAATTATAATCGAAAGCTCCGGCATTTCTATTTGCTTCTGACAAGTAACATTATAATGAAGTTCTCTGCAATATGAGACCCCTTTTATGCGAGTTATCGATTTCAAAACTTTTTATGCCTGCCTATTTCAAATGACAATAGGACCAGTTTCTTATTCTGAAAAAGTCAAGATATTCTTTTTCATTGGCTGATAGTTTTCCTGTCCGCATCATGCTTGAATTTTTGGCAAAAAACTTTAAGGCCCGGGATAATTATATTAATAAATGTCTTTTTTATCGAAAGGATGCGTAATTATCTATTTTAATATTATAATAATAAATATATGAATTATTATTTATCCACAATAGTTTCTTGATAATAACATAATTTTTAATATAATGTTGATTATCATTATATACAGATAAATATTAATTCATATTATGATAATAAATATATAAATAATTTTTTTATTAAACTGAAAAAATATATATGTTTGAATTATGAAACTGATTCAAACACTTGAAAATTGCTATGATCTGGTTTCTTGCATTAACAAAT
The DNA here is from genome assembly GCA_003132765.1 of Chitinophagaceae bacterium. GTDB lineage: Bacteria > Bacteroidota > Bacteroidia > Chitinophagales > Chitinophagaceae > Ginsengibacter. The sequence goes on from PKYU01000175.1 coordinate 2,508, forward strand.
CAGGATCATTTTTTTCCGCCCCTACTTGGATAAATGCCAAATATCCAAACCTATCCCTTGTTGCCTCAGCTATTCAACCGAAGCATACAGGAACTTCTAAAAANNTGCTGGTAAAAAAGATTGGTTTTTTTAACCAAAAAAGAAAGGAGTCTGGCTGGGAAAATAACTTCTGAGAAAAGTTAAACGGCCAAACCCCTTTCATTATTAATCTTTAAATCTAAAACAATGTTAAGAAAATTTTTCTTAGTAACTATGGTAATTCTTGTAGCGAACTACACAAATGCACAAACAGATTCCACAAAAACAGCAGCAACTGCACCTGTACCTACT
>PKYU01000117.1 GCA_003132765.1 Chitinophagaceae bacterium
AAGACAATGATAAAACTGGCAGCACAAATGGCTTATTTCTAATGTTATGAGAAATAAGTATTTAATTCATTTAATTTTGATTCATGCCCCGAATTCTTGATCAACTCAGCGCTTCATTTGCCTTAGCTAAAGCCGGCCTGATAGCGACTTTGCGAAGCCCTACTTCAGTTGTTTTTTGGCTACTTTTCCCTATCATCTTTATTGTGGTATTTGGATCGATGGTAAATAACACCGTGGTCCATCTTAAAGTTGCCTTTGCACCTGATTGTGATACAGGAAACATAGTTTATAAGTCCATTTTGAAAATTGAAAATATTGAGGTCGATAGCAGCCTTTCAGCCACAGAGGCTACAGATGCATTAAAAAAGGGCAGGCTTACGTCTATTATAAATATTAAGAAGGATACGGCAAATGGTCCCTTTCCGCATTATAATATTTTAATTACTTCCAGTGCCTCTTCAGGCGGGGCTTCCTTGATGCAGGAGAATATTTTAAACACCACAATCGCTTCGGTCAATAATAAAATANNTAAAATATTTCCTGCGAATGCATCTATAGCTTCCCTGGCTAGTTATGAATTGCCCGGACGCAAATACAGGCAGATTGATTTCATTCTTCCCGGACAACTGGGTTTTTCTTTACTCATGGCCGGCGTGTTTGGATCGGCATTTCTTTTGTTCAGCCTTAGAAAAAATCTGGTATTAAAGCGATTATCGGTGGCGCCTGTTAGCAGGTTATATCTTATTCTCGGAGAAATGCTCAGTCGCCTTTTCTTTCATATGATCAGCTTTATTGTAATCATTGCATTAGGTTATCTTGCTTTTAAATTTACTCTTGCAAATGGCGTTTCAACCTTTTTTGAAATGTTTATTTTTTCTCTATTGGGACTGCTGATTTTTATGGGCATCGGTTTTATCATTAGCGGATTGGTGCATAATGAGAGTTCAATTGCGCCCATAGCCAATACTGTTACTTTACCTCAAATTCTATTATGCGGGCTGTTTTTCCCTATCGAAAATTACCCGCATTGGCTGCAATCCTTCTGCAATATATTGCCCCTCACATTTTTCGTGGACGGGCTTAGAAAAATAGCTTTTGAGGGTATCCATTTATGGCAAATGCCGCTGCAGGTTGTGGGGCTTGCCGTCTGGGCTTTAATTATTGGCTTTGCATGTGTGAGGTCTTTTAAATGGGAATAACCCGGAATGTTGAAACTGAAATCGATTTAAAATAAATACATTAATGCAGCGGGTTTTTGCCATAGGCGATATTCATGGTTGTTATGATGCATTTCAGCAAATGCTATTTGCTGAAATAAAAGTTAGAAAGGAGGATGAGATTTATTGCATTGGTGATTACATAGACCGCGGCCCCGATAGCAAAAGAGTGGTGGATACCATAATTTCCCTCCAACAAAAAGGCTTTCGAATACATACACTAAGAGGTAATCATGAACAAATGATGATGGATTCAGAGGAGGATGAAATTAGCTTTAACCGATGGAATAATAATGGGGGAGCAGCTACTTTAGAAAGTTTTGGGGCAAAAGGCTATCGTTCCATTCCCAAATCTTATAAGCTATTCTTTGAGAGCACAAAATATTTCATCAACACTGATGATTATATTTTTGTGCATGCCGGATTAAATTTTTCCCTACCGGATATATTTGAAGATAAGGAAGCTATGTTGTGGATGAGGGATTTTTATCCTCAACAATATGTTATAGGAAAAAAAATTCTGATACATGGGCATACCCCACAGCCCCTTCATGATATCTTTGCACAGAATGGAAATTGCATTAACATTGACGGCGGATGCGTTTACAATAACAGAAAATTTTTAGGAAACTTAATAGCTATTTCATTGCCCGGAAAAGAATTTATTGTGGTTAGCAATCGAAAATAGATCCCCCCGAAAGGAATTAATACTCTATTATGAGCCAGGAACCGGTTTTCCGGTATTTTCTAACTTTTCTAAATATTCAATTTTTAATAATAGGGTCAATTGGGGGTGAAAGTATTTAAGAAAAACATTCCAGGAATATTTTGGAATAATTATACCCATTGCCAAAAAATTTGAAAATAAATAAAAATCAATCAGGATTTTAGGAATGCAAAATGATTAGATTTGATAGGCAAAATTCAGGAGGTTAAACTTATTACTCTCATGCTGTCATCTGAAGGTGATCAATTAAATACTGCAGGCTCAAATGATATTGGTTTATCGCCCAGTAATAATAATTTGAGAAAAAATTTGGCTGCGGGAGACAGGCTTGCATCGCTGGATTTTTACAGGGGCCTTGTAATGGTGTTTTTGATGATTGAATCATCAGGATTATATGAGCATCTTATCAAGATGACTTCACCCGGTTCTATTATTCATGCAACAGCAATCCAATTTACCCATATGCCATGGCACGGATTGCATTTTTGGGATTTGATACAACCCGCATTTATGTTTATCGCAGGCACGGCAATGGCGCTATCGCTCACAAAACAAACAGCCAAGGGAAAGTCATGGAGGCAACAGGCAATACACGCCTTAAAACGCAGTTGGTGGCTGTTTTTTTGGGGCGTTCTTGATTATGCAGTAAGGGGAGACCATTTATCATTTGAACTTTGGGATGTATTAACACAATTATCATTTACCATGTTGGTGGCATTTCTTGTCTTCCGATGGAAACCGGGATACCAGATCCTTTTCAGTATTGGTTTATTGATTTTGACAGAGTGCCTGTATCGTTTTATTCAAATACCCGGCTTTAACCAGCCATTTACAGATCAACATAATTTCGGTAATTACATTGATTTAATTTTAATGAACAAGATAAATCCTGGCGGGTGGGTAGCTATCAATTGCATCCCCACGGCGGCGCATACTATTTGGGGTGCGGTTGCTGGAAAATGGCTGCTTACTCTTCCAAATAGTAAAACCAAAATCAGGTATATTATTATTTTTGGAATGACGGTTTTATTAACTGGGTATGTATTAAATATTACCGGTATCACGCCCATCATTAAACGAATTGCTACTTCCTCCTTTACGATGGTATCAGGTGGTTATTGCTTATTGGCATTGGCATTTCTATATTTTTGGATCGACATTTTGAATCATAAACGAATGCTTCTCTTTTTTACCATTGTAGGTATGAACTCCATTTTTATTTATCTTTTTTTCGAAATAGTAGTAAGTCGATGGCTCTATGACTATATCAATACAATTGTCAGAGGCCTTCTTGCACCTGCAGGTATAGCACAAAGCGCGATAATGATCATGGGGTCCTTAGCTATATTTAGTTTTGAATGGTTGCTTTGTTTCTGGCTATATCGAAAGAAGATATTTTTTAAAGTTTANNTTATTTATTATAAAATCTGGAAAAATGAAGAATAACCCGAGAGACTTTTTAAAGCTATCGAGCCTTGCCGGACTTGGCTTGGCAAGTCATCGGATCCTTGGAAACGCCGAAGACTTCGCTCATTATGAGCAGGAATATCAAATGCCAGGTGATCAGCATTTTAATATGAGTGGCTATGCTGCTCCAAAACTGGACACGGTAAGAGTTGGCTTTATTGGTTTGGGTATGAGAGGGCCAACTCATTTGAAAAATATGACTAAACTGGAAGGTGTTGAAATAATAGCCTTATCCGATATTCGGACTGAATACGCCAATAAGGCAAAATCAGGTATCCCCGGATCGCCCACCGTCTATTCCGGAAACAAGGATGNNTACGCCAATGGCTGTTTATGCCATGGAACATGGCAAGCATGTATGTATAGAGGTTCCTGCAGCCGTTACGATCCAGGAATGCTGGAAACTGGTGGATACGTCAGAGCGTACACGCAGGCATTGTATGATGATGGAAAACTGTTGCTATGATTTCTTCGAGTTACTCACTTTGAATATGGCAAGGCAGGGATTCTTCGGTGAAATAGTCCATAGTGAAGGAGCCTATATTCATAATTTACTCGATCTTAATTTTGACAAGAATGGCTATTGGGAAATGTGGCGATTAAGACAAAATGCCCGGAGAAATGGAAATCTATATCCTACCCACGGCCTTGGGCCAATATGCCAGATAATGAATATCAACAGGGGCGATAAACTGGATTATATGATTTCCAAATCAAGCATTGATTTTATGATGGGTGCAAAGGCAAAGGAACTTGCTGCTAAAGATGATTTCTATAAGCCTTATGCAAATGCATCCTTTAGGGGAAATATGAACACCAGTTCTATTGTTACAAATAAGGGGAGAACAATTATGATTCAACATGATGTTTCTTCCCCAAATGTTTATTCCCGCATTCACAAAGTGGTTGGAACAAAAGGAACCGCCCTAAAATATCCGCTTCCGGGGCGCATTTCAGGTGGAGGGGAAGACTGGATTTCTGAACAGGAGGTGAAGGTTTTGGAATTAAAGTATGAACCTGCTATTGTCAGGAAGGTTGGTGAATTAGCCAGGCAGGTTGGGGGGCATGGGGGAATGGACTTTTTGATGGATTGGAGAACAATAGATTGCCTGCGCAATGGATTGCCTCTTGATGAGGATGTTTATGATGCAGCGCTATGGAGCTCAATAGCGCCATTGAGTGAATCGTCTGTCGGTCACAATTCCAGCCCGGTTAAAGTGCCCGATTTTACCCGTGGAGCCTGGGAATACAATAAGCAAGTTGACATACTATTGGAAAAAGGAGGGAATACAGGAGTAAATCTTTAGTTCTGGTTAGGAAGGTCTGCATAGAATTCACCATTTTTTATTAAGACCTGGCGCTCAGGTGCCATAATATCTTTGTTCCCCTTCATGTGTTATTCTTACCGGATTGTTGCAGTATTTAATAATAGATTAAGAGGTTGCTTTTGATCGAAACCAGGAAATATTTGATTTTGAATTCTTCTGTTTTGTTAAAGGCAAGACCCAAAAATTAATTATCTTTTATTAAATAATTATTTGTGCATAAGAATTAATGGGTTTTAAAAATCAGTTATTTTTAATCTTTATTCATAATTAAAATCAGTATAAAATGTTTGATGAAATCTTACAAATGGTAAAGGATCATTTATCTAACAATCCCGAAGTAGCTTCTGCGATACCAGCCGGACAGGCAGAAGCGGTGCATAATGAAATAGCTGCTCATATAGCAAATAGTTTATCAGGTCAAACCCAAACTTCTGACCAGGGTGGAATAGGTGGCCTTTTGGGAAAATTACAAAGCAGTGTTGCTTCAGGAGGTACAATTACCAGCGCCATTGAAGGTGGATTAGTAAGCAGCCTTGCCAGTAAATTTGGCCTGCCTCCTTCCGTTACCGGGGCTATTGCAGGAGCGCTTCCTGGCTTATTGCAGAAANNAAATAAAAAGGCTTAGCTTAAGATCTTGTGAAGAGAACTAAAATCACTATTATGTTAATCTTCAACCTGGTCGGTTTATCCTGATTCCACATGGGAATCCTTAAGAAAATCATTTATGAATCATACTAACTAAATATAGGAAGGGGTCTTTTCTGCGACCCTTTTATAATTATGAGCAATGTGCTTTTTCGATTGCTATTTCTGGCAGGCTTTTGTAGCGACCCCAAAAAAAACAAATAGCTTTGCTGTACGTCCCAAAGGCACAGGTATACGCCAGCGCTACTTTATTTATTTGTCGAAGAAGAGAGGAAATACTTGCGCGATTATGGGGAATTTATTCCTGCTGTGCAATTTTTATTTGCATAACAGTTGCAATTGATAAAGCCCTTTCTTTTGCCATTGTAGCTACGCTTCCTTCAAATAATTCTTCTACGCATTCATTAAATTTACGTATCCACGTATCAAAGTGATGTTTTAGTAAAGGTGTCTTGAGGTTCATATCAAGATGGATTTTTATTGGGTTATTATTATACACATTTCTATGAAATAAAATACTTTCCCAAAAATCAGCGATAATGGGGATATGAGTTTGGAGGTCTATCTTAACCACATCAGTAAAAATGTAGCTGATAGTATTATCTTCCAGCAGCCTTTTATAAAAAGTATGCATTAATAAATCAATATCTTCTCTATCGGTAATATCTTTTTTCATAGTTTTTATTACAAATTTTTCTTTTCCTAACAGGAAACTGGATTTACCTTGTTTTTTATTCCACCTTCAGCTTCGATTCATGTGCCACAAATCACAATTATCACAGTTAAATTACTGGATTAAAAAATGTATAACACAGAAGTCCGTCCTGGGTCTTCACCATAAACATTTAATACGAATACACTTACTGTTGGAGCCCGGCCAGGCGGTTATGTTCTTAAACGTAATTATTATTTCTTACTTGGCAAATTTAATGCATTACAAAAAGATAGAAGTATACGCCATTTTAATATCAATCATTCATTTAAGTGATAATCGTCACAAACCTTCCATTTAAATCAGGGTAAATTGAGCTCCATAATTAAAACTGAATTTCAACTATGGGATATTATTTTAGCAAAACCATTAATACAGATTTTGAAGGTGCCATTCAAAAAGTTACAGAAGCCCTCAAAGCAGAAGGTTTTGGCATACTAACGGAAATTGATATGAAAGCTACCCTGAAGAAAAAACTTGATGTAGATTTTTATAACTATAAAATTTTAGGTGCCTGCAATCCGCCGTTTGCCTATAAGGCCTTAAAAACGGAGGACAAGATCGGAACCATGTTGCCCTGCAATGTAATTGTCCAGGAAAAGGAGAAAGGCCAGGTGGAAGTTTCAGTTGTTGACCCTGTGGCATCAATGAAGGCAATAGAAAATGATGAGTTGCACGATATTGCTACTGAAATCAGGGGCAGGCTGCAAAGAGTTATTGGGAATTTGTAGTTTATTTATAATTGAAAATGCATTTTATAGTGAATGCCTTTTCATTAGCTTACCAATAAGTTTAGTCTTTAAAAAAACTCATACCATGCAGGCAAGTCCGGGTGCTGAGACTTAGTGCCGAGCAGGAGTTTATACATTAAAAAAGGGCATTTCGAATATTATTTTCTATGAGCCTCCCGCCGGACAATTAAAAATCATAATCCCGTCATCTGTTCTGCGCTTTCAGAATAGCGTGCACC